>NZ_JACASJ010000188.1:0-4569 GCF_013391025.1 Enterobacter sp. SECR19-1250
ATGCGTGATCTGATCCTTCAACTCAGCAAAAGTTCGATTTATTCAACAAAGTCTCGTTGCGTGGGATGTTCATCACCGAGCTTGACCGCCTCAAAGTGCCTGAAGACCGGATAGCGCTTCTTGTAGGTCACGAGAGGGGGAGTACAGAGTCTTTCAAGACTTACAGTCAAGGGGCTTCTCTAAAAGAGCTTGCTCAGTACGTGGAACAGGTCAATTTTGACGCTATGACCTGACGGCTTTACGTTTTCATTTCTCAAAAGTGCATAAATAGTCGATGAGTGATTGATTACCTTTTTTCGCCACAATAAGGCGCATAAAAATACAGTGATTTTCAGTTGAAGGGATGTGGTGTTAATTTGTCAGCATCCCTTTGGCACCAATAGCTGGCAAGGTATGTCTGTTAAATCAGATGTACAGAGGATTTACTGAACAAAAACAGTAATCAATTGATTTGTTAAAAATGGTGGAGAGATATAATCCCCACCAGAATAATTATTTTTTCTTTGTGAAATTCTCATCACATTTTGCTAAAAATAGTAGGTTAGACGCCGTCAGGTGTAATGTATAGCTAGCAAGATGCTCTGGTACATTCGTCACCTCATCCCCCTGACCGTGTCCACCCTCTTTATTTCTGATAGTTGGTACACCACTTTCGAGTAAAATCCTCAGTGATGAAAATTGATTTTGCATGTAGTCAGGAATAAGCCCATTTGAAAGGCAACTGGAAATTAGTTTCTTTGCTGTATCAGTACTTCCATATTCCCATGAGCGTTTTTTATGGATGGCCTTCATAAGGCTTTCAAACGACTTCAGGCAATCATTAAGACACTCTTTGAACCTTTGATGCCTGTAGTGCTCGTGCGCAGAGAGGAACTCATCATTAGCCCCTGCGAATTCTTGAGAATTCCCCAAAATCTGGAGGGTAGGTTTAACAACATCGGAATGAATGAATTGTGAATCAACTCTGACAACCTCTCCAGACTCGAATTGGTAGCCAATGCCTGATTCTCTGAACCTATTATTTAGCTCCTCTATAGCATCATCTGGAGATTGGTGGCAATCACGAAATTCCCAGGAGTTTTGCCTGACATATCCATTGATGCATTTAAAGGTAAGCTCAATTACATCAAGGCATTTTTCGGGGTCTTTTTCCTTCAGGAAAAAATTGTATATATACTCAAAATTTTCTGAAGCATACTCCTGAAGTTTAAATACACCATACTCTCTACAAAGAGTATTATTTATGTAATTATAAATTTGGCTTGCAGGAGTATTATAATCAGAATCATTTCCAATAGTTGATTTAACTATATGTACCACCTGAACCCTGAAATTTTGAGGAAGGTTAGTATATTGGTAAACATCGGGGACATCCCCTCTCAATCTTTTTTGTCTCTTAGAGAACAAATCATAAATAGCCAAGATTCCCCCTTAGCATATAGCTCATAGTAAGAGTTCAGTGTTTGTGATACTTGCGTTGATTATATCATATCCAAAACGATGAGATAACATCAACAATGCATAGCAATCTCACTAGAGTCTACCCCACCGAGACAAATTGCATATGTGGTTAAAAGTATCATTTACATGTTGAACCAACTCTTATGATACTGTATCATTGAAGCCAATTAAATGAGACTCAGGGAATCACATCATGATTTATGGCTATGCAAGAGTATCAACCAAAGAGCAAAACTTAGACCGTCAGTTAACTGCTCTTGAGCCTATGTGTGATGTGGTTAAGGTTGAGAAAGTTTCCGGTAAAGATTTGAACCGTCCAGAGCTTCAGAAGCTGTTTGAGTTCATCCAGTCTGGTGACACGCTCATTTGCAAAAGTATCGACCGTCTAGCAAGAAATACGAAAGATTTGCTCGAAGTGGTTGATTCACTGATTGCCAAGGGTGTGATTGTTAAGTTTCTGGACAACTCAATGAGCTTTGACAATACGCCAGCTTCAAGGCTGGTTTTAACGATGATGGGTGCTGTAGCAGAGTTTGAAAGAGGCATCATTGCTGCTCGCCGTGATGAAGGTATCGCTATTGCTAAAGACGCAGGGAAGTACAAAGGCAAGCAAGCTAATCAGGCTCTTCATAGTAAGGTTGTAAAGTACCTTGAAGCGGGAACTTATTCACCTGATGAGATAGCAAAGCTATGTGAATGCGGTAGAGCTACAGTGTTCAGAATCAAGAAAGAATGGAAAGCAGCAGCTTAAACAGTTAGCGCCCTGCATCTTAGCGGGGCTTTTTTATATCTGCCGTTTATCAGGATCCCTGTAACGCATTCTAAGCTGTTTTTATATTAACCTATGAGTTAGGGTTACCATCATTAAATAATCGCTTGGAACGCTGTACAGGCTCAGATATGTTCATTTTTTGCCATTGGTATGGAATAGCCGGAAAGTCCCTCACTAAGCAGAGGTATTCAGGCTATTCAAAGTCTTCAAAGGTGCGGTAGATATGCTGAAGGTTTCCTGTGAGGTCGAAATAAAAGGGGCTGAAGATTTTTTTAGAAAAAAATATTTCCAGTAAACTCACCCACCAGCGATTAAAGCTTGATGGGAAGGAACCCTTTTCACCGTGATGGATTGTCTATGGCTTAACAGATGGGAAGGTCTGAAAAGTTGCAATTCACAATATTGCTGTAGGGTGAGGTGACTCAACAATTTGGGGGTGTTTAGTCTTCGCTCTTATTGTGAATATCTGCCATTTGATAAATCTCTTTAGATATGGCTGGACTAGTTGAACTCTCAAGCTATCCCGACTCAACGGGGGCTTAAGCAACGACACCAGATATTCCCACAACTCAAAGAGAACTCATCTCTAACAGGTTGATTATTATATCAAATGAAATATTTTGATGCAATTGCAACCTGAGCTTTTTTAGCGCTCTCTGAGGGATTGTTAGGGGCTGTGAAGGGGAAATGTAGATTGAGTATTAACAGCGCTTCAGAATTACATACAGGGATTCTGATAGGCTATCTGAACAGATACAAGGTGAAAGTAAGAAGCATGACAACGCGAAGCCATGCGAAAGTTGAAAGGATAATTTCCTTGATTGGTGATTCGGGAATTTAACTTTCTGTTAAGTGTTATTGATATTCTTTGTAAGTGAATCAATCAAATTTTCATGGCTTTTTGCGTTAGCCATGTTTATTGAAGTGAAACAAAAAGACTCAATCAGTTAACTTAACAGATAACTCTATTTATATCATATTTTCATCAATTTTTCTTAACAAAAAGTGCTAAATATGCATTTCTGCCATCCCATTCACCCCTCCAATAATAACCATTCATCAATTTCTGTAATAACAAAATGCCACTGGACAAAAACACAGTTACGTATGATAATAATACAGTAATGCTCATTTATCAAAATCGGTCAACAGGGTCTTAGATAGATGAGAGTCATTGAAAGGTCACTTTCTCAGGTTTTATCATGGGAGGTGACCTTTCCTGTTCCAGGAGTATTAACATGAATGAAGAAACGCTTTTATAAAGTGGTGGGGAAGACCTGTCATAAGATTCATTTAGAAATGAAGAGCATCAGTGATTTGGTGGATTTAAAGCCTAACAAGATTTATTCCATTCCTCGTCTAATTACACGAGCAAGACGTTATATTATGATTAAACAGATAGCCGAAAGATTAATGAAAAGTAATTGACAGTCTATTATTGCATGATACGATAGTTTTATGTATTAAAGAATATTTGCTCATCTACTAAGGCATCCCCCGAATGAGTGACGGGAATTCAATTAGTAGGTGAGCAACCCAATTTATTAAAATTACAATCCCCGTATAGGTAACGTTGATTCGGCCTATACGGGTTTTGTCGTTTTTCTTATTCAAAAGGTATTAAACAATGAATAGCCCTACACAGAAACGTATTGAAATTGAAAATCATTACATTCCGAAAATTAAATCAGCTCTCGATAAAGTTGATGATGCGAAAGATATTTATGAATCCGATAAACTTAACCGTGATTTATTGGTGGCTATCAAAACAAAACAACTGATTGCACAACCAGTTGAAACGTATGGATTCAGAATCCGCCAAATCACAAGTCCGGCAATGATTACCCCAGTTGTTCAAAGCATGATGGAGCAGGGATTCACTGTTTATGAGATGAAAGAGGGTTTTATTAAGTTCATTCAGACGCCCAAATCTACAAAACATAATCCTTTAAATGAAATTGAGAAAGCTGCTAAATCAGACGCTGAGAAATTTGTTGATGCAGGAATCACTGAGAAAGCAAACAAGATAAATAAGGCCATCCATGCTCACAACGTATTGGTGAAACAGGCTGAAGAGGCGTTATCGGGGATTAAACCGCTCGAATCCTATCTGTCTGTGATGGTCGCTGATGGGGTGAGTAATGACTAACAAAGTCACAGAGGCCAACTACAAAGCTCAGATTGCCGCTTTACAGTCTCAATTAATGCAACGCCATACAGTGACTGCTATCGACGCTGTACAGCCTTTCTGTGAAGCAATAGGCATTAATCCTACTGATTACTATAAGGACTTCCCCGGCATGTCAAAGCCGGTATTTATGGTTTCTGTCTGCTCT
>NZ_JACASJ010000189.1:0-4567 GCF_013391025.1 Enterobacter sp. SECR19-1250
ATGCGTGATCTGATCCTTCAACTCAGCAAAAGTTCGATTTATTCAACAAAGTCCTTCATCTCTCTCTCAGCAGTGACTTGCTGTGCGTAAGAGATTATTTCTTCACCCGTCTTACCAGACAGGCTTTCGCGCATCTTTTTGCTTATCTCTTCGTTATCATTATTTGAAGTGGAACGCATCAGGTCAGCCATGTTGATGTTACTGAATGCCACAACCTTTAAGGCGCTATCGAATTCCTCCCGTTTATTTTCCGGAAGTGAATCTCTGACTTTGGCTATCGAGGATTTCATTGCAGCATCAGTTGAAGAATCAATTTTGGGTTTATCGCACCCGACGAGTAAGCAAGAAAATAATAACACACCAACAATTTTCTTCATGTTCCTGTTCCATCAGTAAAAAATTAAGATTAATCCTACCAGAGTTTGACCACACGACAAAATCTACTTGTGCATGTTATTGGAAATTTGTTGCATACCAGACGAAACCCTCAGCTTTAGCTGCTTCGCCAGTGCGGAGCAAAATTAGAGGCGTTTTCGAGAAGAGAAACTGGACAAAAAAACCGGGCTTCCGCCCGGTCCTGTTTAAGCCAAAATTGACGCTACTCGCTCAGCCCGCGATTCTCCAGCATCGGCTCAATCTTCGGATCGTGCCCGCGCCAGGTTCGGTACAGTTCAGCTAAATCCGTGCTGTTCCCGCGCGACAGAATCGCCTCACGGAATTTTTGCCCATTCTCGCGGGTTAAACCGCCCTGCTCGACAAACCACTGATAGCCATCATCCGCCAGCATCTGCGTCCACAGGTAGGCGTAATAACCTGCCGCATAGCCGCCGCCGAAGATATGCGCGAAGTAGCTGCTGCGATAACGTGGCGGTACGGCGGGCAGATCCAGCCCCTCTTTTTCCAACGCTGCTTTTTCAAATTCCTCTACGCTCGAAACGGCCTCACGAATGCCGTGCCAGTTCATGTCCAGCAGCGCGGCGCTGAGCGTTTCCGTCATGTCATAGCCTTTGTTGAAATGCGTTGCGTTGAGCATGCTTTCGCGCAGCGCGTCCGGCATCGGTTCGCCGGTCTCGTAATGGCGGGCATAGTGGGTAAATACCTGCGGGTGGCTGGCCCAGTGCTCATTGATTTGCGACGGGAACTCAACAAAATCACGCGGGGTATTGGTCCCGGACAGCGTGGCGTAGCGCTGACTGGCAAACAGGCCGTGCAGCGTATGACCAAATTCGTGGAACAGGGTTATTACATCATCCCAGGAGAGCAGCGCGGCGCCTCCGTGGCTGGGTTTTTGATAGTTACACACGTTGTAGATAACCGGACGGGAGGCAAATTCATATGATTGCTCGACGAAATTCCCCATCCACGCTCCGCCCTGTTTCGAATCGCGGGCGAAGAAATCGCCGTAGAACAGCGCCATGCCTTCTCCGGTGTGGTCGAAAATTTCCCACACGCGGACGTCCGGGTGATACACCGGAATATCGAAGCGCTCGACGAAGCGGATGCCAAACAGCTGGCTGGCCGTCCAGAATACGCCATCATGCAGTACGTTATTGAGCGCAAAATACGGCTTAATTTGCGACTCATCCAGGGCATATTTCGCCTGACGCACACGCTCGGCATAAAAGGCCCAGTCCCAGGCCTGCACGGTGAAGCCGCCCTGCTCATCATCAATGACTTTCTGGATATCGGCCTGTTCCTGCACCGCACGGGCGCGCGCCGCAGGGACAATTCCACGCATAAAGGTCAGTGCGGCCTCCGGCGTTTTTGCCATCTGGTCGGCGATGCTCCAGCTCGCAAAGTCGTCAAAGCCCAAAAGCTGCGCCTGGCGCGCACGCAATGCCGTGAGACGAAGGATCAACTCGCGGGTATCATTTTCATCGCCTTTCTGCGTACGCAGCCAGCCTGCGTTGAACAGGTTTTCACGGGTCTGTCGATTGCGAAGCAGTGAAAGCGCAGGTTGTTGGGTGGTGTTCAGGAGGGGGATTAGCCAGCGATCCTTCAGCCCTTTATCGGCGGCGGCCTGAGCAGCCGTGGCGATCTCCTCTGCGCTTAACCCCTCAAGCTGGTGAACATAATCCACCACCAGCCCGCCCGCCTTATCTGCGGCCAGCAGTCGCTGGTTGAACTGGCTGATCAGTGAGGCGACTTGTGTGTTCAGGTCTTTCAGTTCAGCTTTTTCAGCGTCGTTCAGTCGCGCCCCGGCCAGCACGAAGCGCTGGTGCGTCACCTCGACCAATCTGCGGGACTCAGCATCCAGCGCCTCACGATCCTGCCAGACGCTCTCCACGCGGGAAAATAACGTGTCGTTGAGCCAGATATCATTGGCCAGCGCGGCCAGCTCGGTTGAGAGCTGTTCTTCCAGCTCCTGTAAGCGGGCATTGGTGTGCGCCGACGTCATGGCAAAGAAAATACTGCTGACGCGCGCGAGCATGGCACCGCTTTTCTCCAGCGCCAGTACCGTATTATCAAAATCGGGTGCTGCCGTTTGCGCGACGATGGCATCAATATCTGCCCGCTTCTGGCGTATGGCCTCATCAAATGCCGGGCGATAGTGGCTGTCGTTGATTTCATCAAAACGCGGGGCCTGATAAGGCAGCAGGCTAATGTCAAAAAAAGGGTTACGGGTTGACATCTTTTACTCCTGATAACGGTTAACTTTCCCAGAGTAGGCCAGGCCGCCATTGACCGCAATGCGGTCATACAAATGATGCCTTAACGCACCCTCTCAGGGCGTGCTATGTTAGTACAACACAAAAAGCGTTGAGGAACAGTGAGATGATTATTTTAGTTACCGGGGCAACGGCAGGTTTTGGTGAATGCATCACGCGTCGCTTCGTCGCCAACGGCCACAAGGTGATTGCCACAGGTCGCCGTCAGGAGCGTCTGCAGGAGCTGAAAGAAGAGTTGGGTGACAATATCCTGACCGCGCAGCTTGATGTGCGCAACCGCGCCGCCATTGAAGAGATGATTGCCAACCTCCCCGCGCAGTGGCGTGCCATTGACGTGCTGGTCAACAACGCCGGTCTGGCGCTGGGTATGGAGCCCGCGCACAAAGCCAGCGTGGAAGACTGGGAAAACATGATCGACACCAACAACAAAGGGCTGGTGTATATGACCCGCGCCGTGCTGCCAGGCATGGTGGAGCGCAATCGCGGCCATATTATCAATATCGGCTCGACCGCCGGAAGCTGGCCGTATGCGGGCGGCAACGTCTATGGTGCGACAAAAGCGTTCGTGCGTCAGTTCAGCCTGAACCTGCGTACCGATCTGCACGGCACCGCCATTCGCGTCACGGATATCGAGCCGGGCCTGGTGGGCGGTACCGAGTTCTCCAACGTGCGTTTCAAAGGCGATGACGCGAAAGCAGATAAAACCTACGAAAATGCCAACGCGCTGACGCCGGAAGATGTCACCGAAGCGGTCTGGTGGGTCGCGACGTTGCCAAACCACGTCAATATCAACACCGTAGAGATGATGCCTGTCAGCCAGAGCTTTGCCGGACTTAACGTCCATCGAGGCTAACTCTGCCCTTCCCGGCCTGCGGGCCGGGTCTGTATCAGGGTATAAAAGAATGGTAGTATGTTCAGGCTAACTCTCTGAGAAATGACAACTCATGGCCGCTGAATCGCAACTCAATCCCACCCAGCCCGTTAACCAGCAAATCTATCGCATATTACGTCGTGATATTGTGCATTGCCTGATCCCGCCTGGTACGCCGCTTTCAGAAAAAGAGGTATCCGTGCGTTTTGACGTTTCCCGTCAGCCCGTACGTGAGGCGTTTATCAAGCTTGCTGAAAACGGCCTGATTCAGATCCGCCCGCAGCGCGGCAGCTATGTGAATAAAATATCGCTTTCTCAGGTCCGTAACGGCTGTTTTGTCCGTCAGGCCATTGAGTGCGCGGTGGCCCGGCGTGCGGCCACGCTGATGAATGACAACCAGTGTTACTGGCTGGAGCAAAACCTGCATCAGCAGCGTATTGCCATCGACCGCAAACAGCTTAACGACTTCTTTCAGCTCGATGATGAGTTTCACCAGAAGCTGGCGCAAATTGCCGATTGTCAGCTGGCCTGGGATACCATTGAAAACATTAAAGCCACGATCGACCGTGTGCGTTATATGAGTCTTGACCACGTCTCGCCACCGGAAATGTTGCTTCGACAGCATTATGATATTTTCAGCGCGCTGGAAAAACGCGACCCTGACGGTGTGGAAAAAGCGATGACCGTCCATCTGCAGGAGATCAGCGAATCCGTGCAGCTTATTCGGCAGGAAAACAGCGAGTGGTTTAGCGAAGATTAAATTCGCCGCACCCTTTCGGCGCGGCGGAGAGATTAGCGTACAACCAGGACCGGAATAGTGGCGTAGCGCAGGATAGATTCCGCATTTGAACCCAGCAGATGCGTGGTGATAGTCGGGTTTTTTGAACCGATAACAATCACGTCATATTCCCCTTCTTTGCTCATCCTGATAATTTCATCGCGCACGTTGCCGAAACGCACCTCACAATGAATGTGACTTTGTTGAATAAATCGAACTTTTGCTGAGTTGAAGGATCAGATCACGCAT
>NZ_JACASJ010000019.1:0-33018 GCF_013391025.1 Enterobacter sp. SECR19-1250
TCACGGGGTGACTACGCCTTAGCGTGCTTTATTTTCCGAATTCTGAGACGACCCCTGTTTGTCATGGGGCAGACCGTTCTGCTCTATGGGCTGGGGAAAAATACGCTGTTCTTCATTCATGGTGCTGTTCTGGTGTACCTGCTGTGTGTGTTCCTGGTTTACCGCCGCTGGGTTGCACCGCTACCGGTTGTTGGCCAACTGCGTAACGTTGGCGCACCGTGGCTGGTCGGTGCGATGGCCGTGGTGTATGTCGGAGAATTTCTGCTGGGTAAAGTGCTGGACCTGCCCGCTGAGCCGTTTATGACGAAACTTTTTGCTGATAAATCCATACCCGACGTGACCCTGACGTTGCTGGCCATCTTTATCCTTGCACCGCTGAATGAGGAAACGCTGTTCCGGGGGATCATGCTGAACGTCTTCCGTTCACGGTACAGCTGGACGATGTGGCTGGGGGCGCTGATAACGTCATTGCTGTTCGTCGCTGCGCACAGCCAGTATCAGAACCTGCTGACCCTGGCAGAACTGTTCCTGGTGGGGTTAATTACATCAGCTGCCCGGATCAGAAGCGGCGGCCTGCTGCTGCCGGTATTGCTGCATATGGAAGCAACCGCGCTGGGTTTACTGTTTGGCTGAAAGTGTAAATCTATCAAGGATGACGTTCCTGGCTGTCTGGCCATCATTCTGACCTGACCCCCTCCGCGTGCTGGCACGCAGTATGCCGGCATTGCCTGTTTCCTGAAGCCTGCAATATACTGTATGTATAAACAGTTATTGGAGGCTAAATTATGGCGCTGGATCTCGTTTATCCCCGGCCTTCAGTGGAAGGCGACGCACTCCCTTTTTTTGCCGAACCCGTTGCGGCCGGCTTTCCCAGCCCGGCAGCAGGCTATGAGGCCAATGAACTTAACCTGCATGATTACTGTGTGCGGCACCCGGCCGCGACGTACTTCTTGCGTGTGTCCGGCGATTCCATGCGTGATGCGCGCATTCATGATGGCGATGTGCTGGTCGTCGATCGGGCAGAAGAACCCCGGCACGGCAGCATCGTGATTGCCAGCATCGATAATGAATTTACGGTCAAGCAGCTGCAGCTCCGCCCTTACCCCTGCCTGATGCCTCTGAATCCGGCTTTTCCGCCAATCAGGTTTGATCCGGAGGCGCTGCAGATATGGGGTGTGGTTACGTTCACTGTCATGAGACACCGCCCGTGTACGCCTTAATCGATGTCAATTCGATGTACTGCAGCTGCGAAGAAGCGTTCCGCCCTGATTTACGAGGTCGCCCTGTGGTCGTTCTCAGCAACAACGACGGGGCGCTTGTTGCGGTCAATCGCGCGGCGAAAGCGCTGGGCGTGCGCCGCGGGGAGCCCTATTTCCGCTGCCGCCGCCTGCTGGAACAGCATAACGTTGCCGTATTCAGTTCCAACTACACCCTTTACGCCTCATTCTCCGCCAGATTTGCAACCGTGGTGGAGAGTCTGGCGCCGCGGACATTTGTTTACTCAATTGATGAGCTCTTTGCGGATGCCTCTCATATGGAGGGAGTGATGACGCCGCAGGCGTTTGGCCAGCTTTTGCGGGCTGAAGTGCTGCGCCAGACAACGCTCACCTGTGGAGTCGGCGTCGCGCCAACTAAGACGCTGGCCAAGCTGTGCAACCACGCCGCAAAGACGTGGCCTGCCACCGGCGGGGTTGTAGCGCTCAGTGATCCTGCGCGACTGAAAAAGCTGATGAGCCTGGTGGCGGCCGGCGATGTGTGGGGCGTTGGCCATCGTACCGAAAAAGGGCTGGCGGCAATGGGGATCAAAACGGCGCTGGCGCTCGCAGAGATGGATATCCGTCTTGCACGCCGGCTGTACGGTGTGACGCTGGAACGGACCATTCGTGAGCTGCGTGGCGAGGCCTGCTTTGCCCTGGAGGAAGGAACCGGCGCGAAACAGCAGCTTGTTGTATCCCGTTCGTTTGGAGCGCGGGTCACGCAACTGGCGCAGATGCAGCAGGCGGTGACTAAATATGCCACACGAGCAGGGGAAAAGTTGCGCCAGGAAAACCGCCTGGCGAAGGTGGTAACGGTCTTTATCCGCAGCAGTGCTTATGACGCCGGCGGTGTGCCCTACAGTAACCAGGCTACGGAAGTGCTTCCCGTACCAAGCCAGGATACACGCGACATCATCGCCGCGGCGCAGCTGGGGCTGTCGCGTATCTGGCGTGAGGGCGTGCGGTATGCAAAAGCCGGCGTGATGCTCAGCGATCTGCAGGGATATGAAACCCAGCTGGATCTGTTTGCGCCGGCTGCAGTGCGGCCGGGGAGCGAAAAACTGATGGCCACCATCGACAAAATAAACAGGGAAGGAAGGTCAAGGGTCTTCTTCGCCGGAGAAGGTATTGATCCGGAATATGCCATGCGCCGTGAAATGTTGTCCCCGGCCTACACCACGCAGTGGAAGGATATTCCCGCGGCGTTTATGCGATAACAGCGATGTGCAGGCCAGTCTGTCAGGCCTGCAGCCGTTCCTGCTCCTGCAGCAATGCCAGATGGTATGCGGCAATGGCGTTCACCACCCCGGCCGTCATCCGTGCATCGGCTATCGGCGAGTGTGCCTCCCCTTCCCAGGTCAATGCTGCCTGACTGGCCGCGCTGGCCAGCGAAATGGTGCCATAGCGATTGGTGGCCCCAAAATACCCTGCTGCCAGCTCCATCGCGCAATACACTGTCAGTTCTCCCAGCCAGTCGGCCGGATCGCCATGTGCGGCGGCCGTCTGTTTCAGAATGCGGGTATCAAAGGGGGCGTTAAAGATAATCACTGGCCGGGCCCCGATGGCGTGGCGCAGCTGCAGCGCCACATCTGGCCAGGATGGTGCGCCGCTGAGTGCCGGCTCATCGATACCATGCACGGCGGCGGCCTGCGCCTCGATGGCGACCGTCGGCTTCAGGCGTGTTTCAAATATCACCCGGCCGGCCGCATCGGTCAGGCCGATTTCCAGCGCTTCCGCGGTATTACCCAGCCCCGTCGTTTCGGTATCCAGAAAGAGCGGCGCCTGACTCAGCCAGTCGTGTGCCCGCTGTGCCATCCGGCCACTGGTGCTGTTAAGCCGGGACAGGACGGAAAGACGCAGGCCGGCCTGCTGCTGCTTCTCAGTCGGCGGCCGTTTTTCCCGCATCGGAACACAGTCTGCAATGCGGTATACGGCGTACTTGCCGCCATAGGCGCTTTTGTACCATTTCACCGGCTCAGCACCGGGAGCCGGCTTCATTCTGAATTCATCGCGCAGGCGCCCTTTCGTGAAGCACCGATCGCCGGCTATCGCCTCAGCGCGTCGTGTGGCCAGCTCATCATTCTTCATGGTTATTCCATCTCCGTCAGGCGTTTGTGATAAACCTCTCTGGCGATCTCCAGGCCTGCCTCTGTCAGCCCAAACGCGAGCGTCAGTGACTGATTATCCCGGTATTTGCTGAGCAGGCCGTGGCGGTTCAGCGTATGGCAGGAGCGACGAAAATTGGTATCGGCAACGGGCTGGAGGCGTCCCTTATTGAGGATGCTGAAAAGCTGCATCGCCGGGAACGGGCCCGCCAGCTGACGTTCTGCCAGACCATACAGAACAAACAATACGTCTTTTTGCACACCGGAGAGCCGCATCGAGGGGGCTTTACTTTGCATCTTATTCATGTGTCACGTCATTAAGGAATTAATGACAAAGTAACCTAATTGATGTGAGACATCAATAATATTGTGTTCATAACGGGAAATCAGGAGTCCGAAAAAGAAAATGCCGCTCTTGACGGCGGCTTGTTTTCCCTGGTGTCGGGAGAATTATGGTTTCTGGTCTGGGTCAATGCGCAGGGCGCTGTCTGTGAGCAAATCCAGTGCTGCCGTCAGATGCTGACTCCGCCCGCCGTGATAATCCGGCCACGGAAGAAAGGGTTTTGACGCATCAGACATGAACATGATACCGGTCGGGCAGCGCCACTCCGTGGGGGTTCCCTTGTTGTAATGAACCAGCAGTACTGAACGGTCACACTGCACGTCATTACTGTCATCGTTGTTCAGTACAAAAGTGGCCACGATGCCGGCATCGGGCCTGGACACAAAAAGCAGGCTGTTGGCAAAAATAACGGCAATCACCACTGAGGCAATGGCCGCACCGGTATACCAGAAACGGCCGTTTTTCCAGGCCCGATAGCCATACAGAATGCACAGCAGAATGGCGGCAGCGATACCTGCCCACTGCGCACCGACTGACAGGCGGGAGAGTGCATCCATCGATAACGGCCGGCTCAGCGCATAAAATGTGACAAGGAAAGGTGAAGCCAGCGCCAGCGTCAGCAGAACGAAAACGAGGGGTAAGAAGCGGTTGCCGGTATAGCTCCCATTGCCAAGCGCCGTCATCGTGCGGATCATCTCACTGAACGCCATGATCATCATAAAGCAGCATAAAGCCATGTATAACATTAAAACATCCCCAAACTGTCCGCGTGATATGGCCGGATTTTCGGCCTGTTCCACATAGTCCCGACCCCTTATCGGGGTGCATAGCCCTCTTCAGCCAGTGCTTTCATGATCTGGTTGATTCCATCCATCATCAGATATGCCTCAATATCTGACGTCGCCAGGCCGCGGCAGTCACTGAATCCCAGCCGCTTAACCAGTTGCGCCAGAGCCTGCGCTTCTCTGTGTGTCAGCTGTATATTCACTTCAACGGGTTTTTCGTGGCGAATTTCATCTTTCATGGTCAGAGTCCTTTTTTGATGTTTCGTGAAATGTACCAGGCTTCTTTTGCCTGAGCTACAGCCCAGATCCAGACGAGAGTTGACACAATGCACAGCCCCGTCATGTTCCAGAAATGACCTGTCGTATATTCATGGCCATGAAGCAGGAGGCCGGCGCCGGCCGCCAGGCTCATGACCAGGAAAAGGACGGCTGCGCCGGCGTGATAAATGATGCTGAACATGTAAAACCCCCTTCTGGCGACGGTAGCGCCAGTCTCTGTCTGTATTAAATGGTCGCCGCCTGCCGGGCGTCTGCCTGCATCATGGCGTCAATCAGGGCGCCGGCGCAGGCAATATTCAGGCACGTCATGTTCGATTTCAGGGTCGCCATCATGTCCGCGCGGCTTCTTTTCAGAAACGGCTGCAGCGGACCACGATAGCCCTGTGAGGTCACGATAATCAGCTGAGCGGCCGCATCATGCAGTGCCGGCACGCCGGCCAGAATATCCTGCTCAGCCGCGCTGATATACACGGGTGAACCGGCTATCACAAAGCGATCGTCCGGGCAGCGTTGCATCAGCTCAGCCAGGGAGGCGCAGCGGCCCGCCAGCGGGGGTCGTGCCGTCAGTGAGCCCCAGACGGTCGCCGGCGCGAAGGGCATGGCGTGAAACGTTGCCTCATACGCGACCGCCGGATCGGTATGGTGGCGCAGCCCCAGACCGGCCGACATGGCCCACAGCTCGATGCCCGGCCACCGCGCCGCGATACCGCGGGCACGCAGCCAGTGTGCGCCCCGGTAAAGCTCTCCCGTTTCCAGCACCCTGCCAGGACGGCGGGCGGCCTGGACGATCAGCCTGTACCAGCCGTCAAAGGCGTCATTAAGGGAAGCGTCGCCCGGAAAAACGGTATCCTCCACGCTGCCCGCCTTGCGCCGGGTACAGGTGGTGATGAGGTGAAGACGTTTGTTCATTCCGGTGCTCCCGGCTCTGGCGATTCGCCGGTGCCGGAACCGGCGCTTTCTCCGCTCCGCCAGGCCGCAATATTTCGACTGACGATGGCAGGATCGACATGTTCACGGTCTACGATGCTGTTAATGAACGTCACTGACTGTTCTGCGCTGAAATCAAAGTCGTGCTGTAACAGGGACAGCAGCCTGTCATGCCAGTCATCTTTCACGCGACTGGCGGCATTAACCATGAACGTGACGTTCAGTACACCGGCCAGTAAACAGGCAGCCTGGTCGGCCACATACAGGCTGAAGTATTCCAGCACCGCCTGTTCAAATGCAGCGGGATCGCAGCAGACCACTTCTGCAGATCCCAGCGACTGCAGAAACCGCCGGGTGTTTTCGGTCACAGCGTCGGCGGGATTGAGGGCGATGGCGTGGCCGCGCTGTGACTGGATGTCAAATGTGACGATACGCTCCGTGACGGGCATCCGGCCGTGATCGGCGATGAAGCGGTAAAGCTGCTCCACCGCTTCCGTGGCGGTCATCCCCATTGCTTCCAGACGCAGTTCGGCGCGTTTCTTCAGCTGCTCATCGAGACGCACGGTCAGCTGGGCGTTTTTGGCCCGCTTTTTACGTTCAAACAAACCGGTCATGCTCCTTCCTTTTTGTACAGTCATTTGGCTTTACATAATGTACAGCCATTTGTACCGCACTTTTGCGCGCGGGACCACATTTTTTCACCGTTGCGGTTTAGCGGTATTCTCCGCAGCGCCGCCACTTATCCACCGTTTCTGTGGATAACGCTATATGTAGTGGCTCCGTCAGCTGGAAACGGCACAAGATATGGTGTCAGCGCCGGCAGCCGCGCGACTGTTCCCCTGCCTTCCTCTCCCTGTTGATTTCGTTTTTTCCGGTATTTACGTTTTTTCCGCAATGGCGGCACCGGCCAAAAGGTATTTTCCGGTGGTTACGGGCGTAAAAGTCACAGGGTGAAAAGATAAGGGCGCAAATCATCCGGCGGGGTAAATCGTGCGGTCGTCACGCAGAGTGATGATTACCGGTGTGTTGCTTTATTAAATTAGCTTTTAGTGCTAAATCTAAATATTTATAATTTACGCAAGAAACCTAATTTATTAGAGTGTGGTTATTCAGTAAATAACGGCAAACGGAGTGAACGGGATGGAATATGAAGCGTATAAGGTTCGCGGCTACGGCTTCGGACTGAAAAAAGAGATCACCGGCGTGCTGGGGCGTTACCCCACGCAGGAAGAGGCGCAGAAGGTTGCGGACGACTACACGCAGGCCTGCCTGCCGGATAACCTGCCGGACAGTTACGATATGGGCATGGTCCGGCCGGTCGCTGCCGGCGAACCTGCTGCCCTCGATCCGGACGTGTTTCGCGGTCCGGGCGCGCCGTTCCTGATGGATGCCGGCCAGATAACCACGGGTCACACGGTATGCCTGGGCAAAGCAGCGGATGGAAAACGGTTTTATTTTGGCGGGGAGCATTCCGATGGCCACCAAACATATAAATGATGAGCTCTGGAATCGCATTGAGGCGCTGACCGTCAAAGCGAACACCATGCATGGGCTGCTGCGGCCGATTAAAGAGGCTGAAGTACTGCATCTTGTCCTGCAGCGTGGCCTGGAGCTGCTTACGGACGACGATCTGCTGCAGCTGGGCAAGTACCGGCGGCCGATTGGATTCGTGCTGCGTCGGCCGGGCATGGAGATGCTGAAGCTGGATACTCTGAGTATGGCTGACGCCGCTACTATCCTCATGCGCAGCGGACCGGCAACGCTGTGCATCTGGAGTCGTGACGATATCCTGCGTCAGGCCGGTGAAGATGTGATCCGCGAACGGCTGCCGGATGCAGCCCTGCTGTCGGAGGGGGATGACCGGGCCCGGTTCCAGACGCTGCTGCCCGGATTCTGGAACGCCGCGCACCGGGGGGAAACGGCCGTGATTTCCCTGCGGGCTGACAGTGCGGATTACGCGATTGCGCGTATAACCGATCTGATGTGTGAAGCCCTACTGGGTTATAAAGGGCAGCGGGCCTGGAGGCCAGCTGAAGACGAACAGGGGGAATAACATGGTGACTCAGCCTATGGTGCTTCTGGGCGCGGTACACCCCGTAGCGGGTTATCTCTTCCTGGAGGTGATCCCTGACAGTGAGGTTGGCTTCGTTGATATATACCAGCTGACCGACCGTCTTTATGTTGGCGATTATCTGGTCATTAACAATCCGGAATGGCGGCGGCGTGAACCTGCATTTGACGGCCGGCCGTGGGATGAATGGGTGATCCGTGAACACCTGTCCCGCATAGACTGGTATTCGAATGACACCATTCTGAGGTTATGTCAGAGGCACAATCTGTCATGTGCTGACCTACAAAAGTGGGGAGAAAACGTGGCACGCTGGAAGGATGTACCGGTGATGGTAGCGCGTGAAGAAGACGACGTGTCCATCACACTTCTTTCAGGATTTACAGATAACTGATGATTCATACACAAAAGGCGTCCAACTGGTGAGGAAGGGCGCCTTTTAATTATAGACCTTTTTATTACTTAACTTTCTGTCGGAGTAAACGGAAAATTAATCTGTTAATCACTGCGAGTATAAATCCCCGATAAGCGTGGTGCAACTCCCTATCAGAAGTTACCGCCGGTGGTTGAATCCAGTGCCCTGAACAGGCTGTCCTGGGCTGCTTCCAGCAGACGACCTGGCAGACGGAGTTCATTCACGCGGTAACTCTGCCCGGTCTGTGTGGTCACTGTGAGGTAATACTGATCGTCAAACTGCTGACCGGCACCGATATTCACGATGGTGGCCGTGTCGATCCAGCACAGGTTTGTGCCTTCCGCGTCCTCAAGTGGTTTGATTCGGCCTTTCAGCCACTTCTGCGGGCGACCCGGCCGGCATTTGATCGTGATGCCGTGCTTATAGCCGCGGGTTCTGGCCACAAAGGCCGCTATTTTATCTTCATCCAGATCCTGCGACGGGGTGAGCTTACTGAAGCTGGACGGAGAGAAGGTGTACTGCAGTTCTTCAAACAGGTTCAGGTACGTGGCTTCATCATCCAGGCTATCCCCGCTTTCTTTCAGCATGGAGCCCCAGATCCTCTCCATTTCACCCTTCAGCGCCAGTTTAACCGCTTCAAATTCTTCCTGATGTTCATCGTAGTAGTTGATATCCATCGCGTCTCCTGTTGTGTTTATGGCGAATTTGCGGAATTAATATACATAAAAAATGTTCAAATATGAACATTTTCAGGCTATAAATACAGGCAGATTATAACAGGCCAGTCCACCAGGATTCGGCCAGGAGCTGAGTACGCATGATAAAGAAACCACTTATTGCCGGCATCATGCTGGTTGTGGCGCACACCGCCGGCGCTGCGCAGGGTGATGATACCGATCTGCAGCAGATTTATACCGAGGCGGGCATTCAGGGGATATGCAGCGCCGGGATGCTGGCCGTGCCGGAAGAGGCCAGGGATGAAGTTGTCCCGCAGAACGTCAGACACCTCCTGGTTCAGTGTGCCTATTTCGACGAGCAGCAGTTGCGCCGGCGTGCTGGTCTGCCGGTTCAGACATTTAGCTACTGGCGTGACCGCAATGCGGTCCTTAATCTGTCGTCAGACCAGGTATCTGATGCACTCTGGCTGTCAGCGTGGCGTGATTTCCGGGCACAGCTGGCATCGGCCTACCCGGCCACGACGGAAAAAAAGGCACAGGGGAAAGAGGCTGTACCCACCGGCACGAAGCCCGATACTGAGCATGGGAGTGCGGCGGATTGACCGGCTTTGACTTGATCCTGTGGCGACGGGGCCTGAACTGGACCCAGGAACGCGCCGCGGCTGAGCTCGGTATCAGCCGTACCAGCCTGGTAAAATATGAGGACGGTGAGAAAGTACCCCGGACCATACAACTTGCCACCGTCGCGCTGACGCTGAAAGCGGAATGGCCCACCCTGAAAACCATGAGCAAAGACAGGCTGCTGCGGCAGCTGAAGTATGAAGTGCTGAGGATAGATAATGAATGAGTCCATCCATGTTGTCGGCTCTTTTATCCTTGCGGGTATCCTGCTGTATGGCCTTTGGCAGGGTACACGGCGACGCCGGCGCCGGCACGAACGGAAACAGGCCAGCGCGGTACGAGTGATCGATAAAATAAATACGTTCCCGCATTTCGGGCAGAAAATTGCCTATCTGCGCAAGATTGACCCGTTTGTGTTCGAAGAGCTGCTGCTTGAAGGCTTTGAACGCCGAGGCTTTGAAGTGATCCGTAACCGCCGGTATACCGGTGACGGCGGGATTGATGGCCGTGTGAAGATCGATGGCCAGACCTGGCTTATCCAGGCCAAACGCTATACCAGCTATATTGCTGTTGGCCACGTCCGTGACTTCAGCGACCTGCTGAACGCCACCGGTGCCCGCGGTTTTTTCTGTCATACCGGCAAAACGCGCGAAGGCACCAAATCGCTCATTCGCGGAGACAGCCGCATGATCCTGGTCAGTGGCCAGAAGCTGCTAGACCTTATTGCCACCGATGCGCCGTTTATCCCGTATCCGGGATACCGGCCACCGGCCGAAATGGTTCATCCTGAACAGGAGACAACATGAAACTGAAAGGATACGTCGCCGCCCTGCCGGCACTGCTGCTGACAGGGTGCGCCATGCTCCCCGGACAGCCCACCGATTATGACCGCTTCTGTAACGTCTCAGGCATCGCCAGCCACGGCGAAACCTACCGTGTCAGTGACAGCCAGGATTTCTGGTTAACCCCTAACGGCCGCTATCTCAGCCAGGCTGAGTACAGCAGTCCGGCAGATACGCTTCAGAAACTGACGGGCGTGGTCAGTGGTGAAGATCCTGACCAGGTGCGGAAGAACGCCGTCAGGGTAAGGGTGTTCCGCGTCGAGAGTGAAAACAGCCATAAAGGTGCGTGCCTGCCTGTGCGTTATGACGATAATGGCGCACAGCGTAAAATGGATTCACTGACTAACGGCCGCCGTATGGTGGTATTCAGTGAAGATGAAGGTCAGTCTGGTCAGCAGATTTACAACAAAAGTCGTGGTACAGGATTCAGTTACAGGTTGTTATGAGTGGATTGAAAGGCCGCCGAATCAGCGCGGATATGTTTGCTATGATGTTAAAAGTACCTGTCGGGGAGCTGGTTTTTGCAGCCCGACACAACCAGCCGCTACACGGACAGGCGCTACCTCCTTACGGGATCGCCGGCGGGAAAAGCTGGAGCTCGACCGCCTCCACGCACAGCATGACGTTTGATATGCAGGAAGCGGTCGATTTCAGCGAGAAATTTCATAAAATTCAGTCGCCTGACGGCTGATTAGCGGATTTTAAAAAATTGAACACTTTCCCCCTGCAAATTTCTCAGAATTCACGTAGCGACGCCATCGGGACCGGGCGTGTGGCATATGCCTACTTCGATTATGCCGATGCGCTGGCGCTGCGGGAGATGGCCAGCCAGGCTGATTTACCCAAATACCTGCTGGCCCCGGAGGTGTCAGTGTTTCTGCGGTATGTGCCAGACCTGCGCCAGCAGGTCCTTTTCGATACCCTCTGGAACACGGGCGCTCGCATTAATGAGGCGCTGGCGCTGACCGGCGCCAGCTTTCAGCTTGACGGTTCCCGGCCGTTTGTCCGGCTGAAGACGCTTAAACAGCGTCAGCGCGGCCGCGGCAGACCGGGCAAGGATGAAGAGGTGTTCCGTCTTGTTCCTCTGACCGATCCTCAATATGTCAGGAAGGTGCGTGAATTTCTGACCACCCTGCGTATTGGTAAACAGCAGCTGCTCTGGCCGGTGCAGAGTGATAACACGCCGCGTAACTGGATCAGGAAGGCACTGGACCTCGCAAAACGTGACTCTGTCACTTTTAGTATCCCTGTTACCTGCCACACGTTCCGGCACAGCTTCTGTATGCACCTGATCCAGCATGGGGTTCCGCTGAAAGTTGTACAGGCTTATGCCGGCCATTCCCGGCTGGAAACCACAGAAACCTACACGCGCGTGTTTGCGCTCGATGTTGGTCGTCAGTATGGCGTCCGGTTCAGCCTGCCAGACAGTCATCTGACGCTTCCGGAATAATCCGTATTCATCCCGTATATTTCCTTATAAATCTAAAATAATCTCTCATCTTTCTATGTCAGACCGTTTTCAGGGCGGTCTGGCCGTCTTTTGTTGGTTTTTGTTCTCTATTTTTCTGTATTTTTCTATATTGGTTCGTCTTTTTGTCTTTACACGTCAGCAGGGATGCGTAATAATCCATTTGAAAGCTGTATTTTTCCTGATTTCTACGGTTTTTTTCTAAATAATGTGAGGTTCAAAATGCGTATTTTTGTTGACGACGGTTCCACCAACATCAAACTGGCCTGGATGGAAGAAGGCGCAGTGAAAACGTTGATCAGTCCGAACAGCTTCAAGCCCGAATGGTCCATGACGTTGCTGACAGATTCATCGGTGCCGGCTTCCGCCAACTATGAAATTGACGGGGAAAAGTACAGCTTTGACCAGCTGAGCCCGGATGCCGTGCGCACCACGGAAACCCGCTATCAGTACAGTGATGTGAACGTTGTCGCTATCCACCACGCCCTGATGCAGTCCGGCATTGAACCGCAGCCGGTTGACATTGTGGTGACGCTGCCGCTGGGCGAGTACCTGGATGAGAACGATCAGCCTGATTTGGCCAACATCGAGCGGAAAAAAGCGAACGTGAAGCGCGCGGTGGCCGTTCAGGGGCGTGAGAGCTTTACCGTGCGTAAAGTCAGTGTACTGCCAGAGTCGGTCCCCGCTGGCTTCAGTGTGCTGAAGGATCTGGACGATCTGGACTCCCTGCTGATTGTGGATATCGGTGGAACCACGCTGGATATCGCGCACGTTCGCAGCAAAATGTCCGGCTTCACCAAGACACATTGCGATCCTAAAACCGGCGTATCCATCATCACCGAAGCCGTAAAACATGCTCTGGATACCAGCGTGAGCACCCGTACCAGTTCGTATTTTGCCGACCGTCTGATCCAGGCGCGAAATGACGAAACGTTTCTATCCCGTTACCTCCAGAATGCTGACCAACGGGCCCAGGTGATGAAGGTACTGCATGAGCGTGAAAAAGCCCTGACGCACCGTGTCACCGACTCAGTTGGCCGCTTTGCTGGCTTCACGCACGTCATGGTGGTCGGTGGCGGCGCCAGCCTGGTCGCCGGCGCAGTGAAGCAAGCCACGGGGGTGAGTGACGATCGTTTCTTCGTCAGTGATAACCCGCAGTTCGATCTGGTTCTGGGTATGGTGGCAATGAAGGGCTAAGTATGACTGATAACCGTAAGTGCTCGTTTTATATCTACCCGGAGCGCAATGCGGCGGACCGGGTAGCCGACGGCTTTCTTGAGAAACTGCCTCAGAAAGAGCGTGGCCGCGCGATGCGCGCCATGATGCTCTGTGGTGCCGCGTTGATGAAGCAGGACGAACGCCTGCCGTTCCTGATCGCTGAATTTCTGACGGAGAGCACCTCGATGCAGGATATTCAGCGGATCATCAGCAGTACGCTGCCGCAGCAGGATACAGGAGAAATGGCGCGTCTGGTTGAGGCGTTTCTGCAGGCCACCGGCGGTGGCAGCAATACGGTGTCGCCGGCAGGCGGCGCTGCGCCGGAAAACAGTTCTGCCGTGACTCCCGAACCGGCCGCACCGGAGGATAAGAATCTGGAAGAAACCCGTAAGAACGTCCAGCATCTGTTCCCGGATGATGATTAAGGGGGCAGCGTGAAAAAATATGTGCTGTTAACCCTGACTCTCATCGCCGGCGCCGTGGCAGCAAACCCGGTAACAGCGGCCGGCAATGTTCAGGCGCAAACTGCGACTGAAGTGAAAACCGGGTTTTCACCCGGCGGGACCGCATTAAATCTGGTTCTGGATTCAATCGACCACGCGCAGCATGAGATTCTGGTTGCCGCGTACAGCCTGACCAGTCGTCCTGTTGCCGGCGCGTTGCGTGCCGCAAAAAAACGGGGCGTATCGGTGGTGGTGGTGGCCGATCGCAAAGCGAACGACAACCGGTACACCGAAGTGAACTTTCTGGCCAATAACCGCATGGCGGTGCGGATCAACGATAACTACGAGGCCATGCATAATAAATTCATGGTCTTTGACCGCCGCGCCGTATTGACCGGCTCGTTTAACTTCAGCGCCAGCGCAGACAGTCGTAATGCGGAAAATGTGGTGCTGATCAGCGGCGCGCCTGCAGTAACTGAAGCCTACGTGAACGAGTTTTCCCGTTTATGGGGCGAAGGAAAGGACGTGGCCCCACGGTACTGACTTACAGCAGCGGCAGAAACTCTGCCGCCTGATTTTTAACTTGATTTATATGGCTCATTCGTCGTATTATCAAGGCTCATTTTTCGGTAGCGCCCCGACTGGCGAAGGAGTAAAACCATGCAATCATTCCCCCTGTTCGTTTCCCGTGTCGTTCCTGTGATCACCCTTAGCCGTTGTCTGCGGCAGAGGCGCTGGTCCCTGCACAACACGTCATGCCCGATTGACCTGAGATCAGGTTGTCACCTGCGCTCACAGCCTTTCGGCACGCTATCCAGACGGGAAATAAGCGACCGGCCACCGGCTATGCCCCGCGGTTACTGGTTCAGGCAATGCAGCCGGGATGTCATGTTTACGGGGCGCATCGATCAGGCAGATCCTATGAAACAGGTCTATTACAACGAAGGCTGGAGCGGTCCGAACAAGTATACGTTTGAAGTTTATCAGCTGGAGAACGGGAGTTACCGGGCGCTGGCCCGTAAATGGAATGGCAAAATCAACAAGGTGCAGCAGGAGACGCAGTACCTGTCTGACACGCGGGAGGGGCTGAAGCACCAGGACTATCCCCGCACGCGCCAGGTGAAAATTTTTCTGAATTCAGACTTCTGGGAGAAGGGTAATGATTAAGATGGTTAGCGTCGTTCCGCAGCCGGAAACAGTGAAGACGCTCCGGGAAAAAATGGGCATGACTGAAACCGCATTAGGGGCTGTCATGGGGTACGAACTGCGCGCCTGGCAGCGTAAGGAAGCCATCAGCGACGATCTCAGCCAGTACAACAAGACCAGTCTTCGCCCAGGCGAATATAACATGCTGATGCTGATCGCCGGCGTGCATCCTGATTACCGCCTGAACAGGTCATTCAGTCCGGATGATATGGTCAAAGATCCCGCCACGGCCGAAGACGTTCGCCGCCTGCGTCTGGCGCTAGGGCTGAAGCACGCTGAAATTGCAGCGCTGTTTGGCTATAAACCGGCGTCATGGCAGACCAAAGAAAAAGCTGCTCAGCGCGGCGTAAAGCTCAAGACCGGGGAATTCAATTTCCTGTTACTGCTGGCCGGTGAGCATCCTTCACTGCAGCTGGTTGAGAAGGTGAAATAAGGCCCGCGGCGACCAGAGAGGACCCTTTATGATCACCACACGCCGAATGTTAATGCTGTATGCCTGCCTTGTGCCCGTAGCCCTGACAGGGTGTGATCTGGCTGATTATTTCCCGAATGTGCCACAGCCCGTGCCCGTGATTTCGCCCGGCTATCAGGTTGATATCGATGGCCACCCGGTCCGAATATCAGGATTTGATGACTGCCCGCGGGATAAAGATGAAGCCCGGCACGCAGCTGCGCAAGATGAGAAAGGCTGCATTGTGCTGTCTGCAGAGCGTTCCGAGGTGAAGGTCAGACTGTATCAGCCAGCCGGCGCCGTCACCGAAACCTGGCGGATCATCCGGGAAAAAGACGCTCGCCAGAACGATATTATTCGCCTGCAGCGCCCGAACGGTGCGCTTGTGATGCAAAATTTACAGGGGAAGGAGTCTCCTTAAACCAGGAAAATAACAAAATTAACTTGATTAATATGGCTCGTTAGACGTATAATAATTACATCGAAAGGCAATCCGGTCTTTCGACGGTAGCGCCCCGACCGGCGCAGGAGTCACCTTATGACTGCTCTCAATTCTCAGCAACAGGCTGATGTTGCCCGCTATATCCGGGAACATGGCAATAAAACCGTTATTTCCCCTGAATGGTCACTTATTTATTTCTCGCTGTGTCAGTGTGAATTACATCAATCGCATGAAGCCATTATTTTTCATAATGGCCGACCTGCAGGGCTATTTATTCTGAATGAAACAGGCGAGCTCACCGAATTATATCTGCTGGGGTCGCTTTCTGACATTCTCACCGCCGCTGCGGTCAACAAATAGCTTTCAGGGAGTAAATACACTATGACTATGCAATCAGAACTTATTTTTACTGATCCTATGCTCAACGTCGTTATTGCTGAAGTTAAGCGTTTTAATTGCCCGCTTCTTTTTGTCAAAGATCATGGCGTGTATGTGATGGCGGCGAAAGGTGAGAAAAACAGTAATGGGATGCACAATGTCTGTTACGCCAATGGTTTCAATCCGGATACAACGGATTTTGACGAGCTCTGGGACCGGATGCGTGATGCCTGTGGCGGAGATGATTTTTGCGAATCCCTGGATCTCGATCCGAGGTCGATTGAACTTCTCAGCCGTTCCAAACCCTGCCTGAAAATTATGCTTTCAGAGACGGAACTGGAAGTTATTGCAGGGGGACAGAAATAAACCATAAAAGCCCGTTAAATCGGGCTTTTTTATATATCACTGTATTTACATCTAGGACAAAATGCCCTATTATATATTTGTGGCCGGGCATGGTGCTCAGGTCCCCTAACGAGGGAAATATATGAAATTTTCAGCAGAAGAACTCAACATTATCCGCCAGGCGGACGCCATTATTGCCGGTAAAATTACCACAACGGATTTTATCACCGGCGCCGACGCCGCGCGTTCCTTACTGCGGTTTCGTCTTGCTGCAGAACCACGTGAATCATTCTGCGCGTTCTTTCTAAACTGCCACAACGGCGTGATTGCGTTTGAAGAACTGTTTAAGGGAACTATCAGCAGCGTCACCGTTCATCCGCGTATCTTCCTGCAACGCGCCCTGCATCATAATGCCGCCGCCGTGGTACTGGCGCATAACCATCCTTCCGCTAACACTGCACCCAGCCAGGCTGACAAGCTGATCACCGAGCGTCTGGTGCAGGTGCTGGGGATGGTTGATGTCAAAGTCCTCGATCACCTGATTGTGGGCGGCAGCGATATTTACTCTTTTGCTGAACATGGTCTGATTTGATAACCGCGGCCGCACAGTGGTGCGGCCGGCTCTGGAGGCTTGCTATGGGCAATAAATATACCGTGCCGCTTAACGTGGGCGCGATCCGCGAAAGCTGTTTCCGTCCCGCTGATAAATGGACCCCGCCGACGGGGGATGAACTCCGCTATCTGCTGGAAAATGTGCTCAACCTGAGTCAGGAGGGGCTGGCGCGACATGTTGGCGTGAACGGCAGAACGGTGCGCCGCTGGGTGAACGGTGAAAGTGACATCGCGTATTCCGTCTGGTGCGTCCTTTGCATCGATGCCGGCTTACCGCCGATCTGGAAATAGCCGCGCAAAACACCGACGCGCAAACGTGCTTCCTGAACGTATCAGATATACGAAGGAAATATTATGAATACTGATAACTACTTTTTCAGAGTACCGGCCACACGCGGAATACAGGGCGGCATAGAACAATACATGCTGACGGTTCCTATGGTCGTGTTACGTCGTATTCTTGCAATGGACAATGATGGCGATGTTATGGATCGCAGCCAGCGAGAAGCGAACAAAACGCGGGCCAAAAAAATACGGAATTATGTTGCCGGCGCAACATCAAAACGAGCCCCCTATATTTTGCCGTCAATTACCGGAAATATTGATAGTCATGTTGAATTCCTTCCCAGCGAACTCTCGCCGGCAGTGGGAATTCTTAAAATTCCGATGGACGCTGATTTAAAATTATTCGATGGCCAGCACCGTGCGCTGGGTATTTTTGAATTTGTACGCGATTATTCCAACACGGAAGATACGATCAGCTTGTTGCTTACCGTTGGCCTGCCACTTGAGTTACGCCAGCAGTTTTTCGCTGATATTAATAACAACGCGAGCAAACCGGCAGCGGCGATCAGTATGGCATATAACAACAATGATCCGGTCAACCAGCTGGCAATGCATCTGGCCCGAACCGTCACCGGGCTGGCGGGCACAGTGGATTTTGAACACAACGTGGTCCCGGCGAAAAGCTCACGGCTGATCAGCTTTAAAGCGCTGAACGATGCGACGAAAAAAATGCTCAACCTGCGGGCCAACAGCATTCCCTCGCCGCAACAGCGTGACATGGCAGAAAGACTCTGGACTGCCTGGGCGCAGGCGATGCGCTGGAATGATATTGCCCAGGATGATATCGCCGCGGAGTACCGTCAGGAGGCGCTGGGACTGCATGGCATCATGATTAATGCGATCGGTATGGCAACGGCCAGGATGTTACGGCACAGAACCCCTGAAAGCATCGAGAACCTACTGGCCTGTGCTGAAAACGGTGACAACGGTTTTCATTACCGGGAGTCGTTTGTACCTGAGTGCTGGGAAGGAAAGTGTGTTGATCCGGAGACAGGCACCATCAAAACCGACAGGCGGGCGCTCGAAGCAACGGCTGAAGCGTTGCAAAAGCTGATAGATCCGTTCGCAGATGCGCTGTGGTTGCGTGATTACCTGCCAGCTGAAGAGGTGAGTGATATGGCATTACTGAAATATGCAGCCGACATCGAGAATTATAAGCAGCGTACTGCCGCGCCGATGATCAATATCGTGGAGAAGCTGAAGGCGCTGGGTGACGGCGAACCGCAGTTCAGAGCGTCGGTGCTGACTTCCAGTAAAGGACTGAGCCACTATCTGGCCGGGGCTGAAGGCTGACCAGGTGTCCGCCGCCTGCAGGGCAATACGGGCATCGAACCCGTATTGCCCTGAAACGCGCTGAGCCGCTCTCTGGGCGCGCATTTAAAAAACCTGTACCCATCATCGTTTTTATGTCTTTGACGAGTCCTGCCCCCTATTCTGGCCTTTTCTGATGTGATCCCGCCCTGGTGTCTGCAAGTTAACTTAATTTTGACGCCCGCACAGCGTGTCTTCCCTGTTCATTTCTGCTCAGTTGCCGGCGTTTTCTGGCTGGCCTGTCGTACTAAAACACCTCTGGGCCCCTTCGGCTCCTGCCCGTCGGGCAGTCGTCAGCCACACTCCGCTAGCCAGGCAAAGCCTGGCAGCTCCGCCGAACCCCCTGCGGGGTTTCGGGCTATCGCTAGTGTCTGATGCCTGAACCCCTGCACCATGCCGGCAAAGCACCTTCATCGGGCTGATGGGGATCTGAAAAGCAAAATTTACAGGGAAAGGAGTTCAGGAAAAAACAAAGAAAATTAATCAGATAACGCTTGATTGTTATGGCTCATTAGACGTATAATGATCACATCGAAAGGCAATAAGGCTTTTCGCGGTAGCGCCCCGACTGGCGCAGGAGTAACAAATTATGAGTAAAGCACTGACCCCCTCCCAGCTTAAAGCTGAACTGGAAACGCAGAAAGATGCGCTGCTGAAGGCGTGCCTGTATGCCCTCAACGAAATCCCTAACCGTCGTTTAAGTGGCCCGTATGCGTCCACGTATGCGCTGGCCGAGCAGGTCAGTAAACTGCTTCAGCGCTGCAAATAATCATTGATGGGCTGGCATTGCCAGCCCTGTTCACCCCTTACGGTAGCGCCCCGCATGGCGCAGGAGTCTGAAATGTCATCTGAAAAAACTCTCCCGTCGGTCGATCTGATGTCCTGCCAGCATGGCGGTGAAGTGATCCCGTCCATAGCTATTGAGCGCATTATCTCGTTGCGGAATGAAGGTATTCGCGTCTATCTCGACGGCATAGACAAGCTGCGAAAAGCGCGCGATCTGATGCAGCAGGCCGGAGGCTGTCAGTACCTGTATGACTACGACAAAGCCGTAGAGAGCGCGATCAAATGGAGCGACACCAGACCAGACCAGGCCGAAACGGCTATTTCCCGCGTTATCGACGGAAAAATCTGGGATCGGCTGATGTCGGAAACCGGCATGTATACGCTGATGAGCAACAAACAACGTCAGGAATGGGATCGGCAGGTGGCAGGCGAGGAAATGCCGCCGATAACGCTGGAGAACGTTATGAGTACGTTCCGGCACCTGAACGCAAGCAAGGCCGATACTTTCACGCAAGGGCTGATTGATATCTTTAAATCCCTGTCGTGGGATTATAAAACCAATAACCCCTGGATGTTTGGCAAGCGTATCATCATCGCGCCGTTGCTCGATGTCTGGCGCAGTGGCTGGGTGCGCTTCAGCTCAGACGGGCACACCAAAATTGACGATCTGGCGCGGCCGTTCTACGTGCTGGACGGGCGTAACGTGCCTGATTACCGCGTTTCTGACGGTGCCAAACTGGATGCCTTTTTCAGTGAAAACCAGTTCAACGGTAAGGTGTTCGAGTGTGATTACTTCAGCGTGCGATATTACAAAAAGGGCAGCGCGCACATTACGTTTAAACGCCCGGAGCTGGTTGAGAAGATCAATAATCTGGTTGCCAGTCACTATCCCGGAATGTTACCCCCTCGCGTGTAATGCAGACGGCAGGCCGCATTTGCGGCCTGAAATATAAACAGGGAAAGGAAGTATTCCCCGGCCTGAAAAAATCATGCCGGGCATGTATTTATTGCTTGATTAATATGGCTCATTAGACGTATAATAATCACATCGAAAGGCAATGAGGCTTTTCGCGGTAGCGCCCCGACTGGCGCAGGAGTAATAAATATGGCTATTCAATCCCTTCAGTTCCGTAACGGCTCCGTTTCTCTTGGTGATGTTTTTGTTTCCAGCTGGGGTTATGAGCAGACAAATACCTGTTTTTATCAGGTGATCGCCCTGCGCGGTAAGAAAACCGCCGTACTGCGCCGCATCGCTGCGCAGCAGGTGAAAGCAGACAGTGCAATGTCTGGCGAGTTAAAGCCGGTATTGAACGACTTTAAAGGCGAACCCGTGACCCGTCGCATCTGTGAAAACCATGAGCATCCGTCTGTCAGCATTGACGAGTACGAACAGGCTTATAAGACCGATCCTAACGAAAGCCATTTTTACAGCACCTGGGGCTGACCGCCTGCTACGCCCCGCAAGGGGCGTATAGTCGAAGACTTATTCAACCAAAACGTGAATACTATGCGAAATAACAAGGCGCTCAGGACGCAGATACATGGCGGAAACAGTTTATCAGGCGCGGAGGCGTTTTTACCTTCTCCGTTTTCGGCGCAGTCGTAACCCGGACACACTGGAAAAAATGTACGAATCCATGCGGGATCGTGGACAGGTGCCGCCGGAGGACACCGAGGCTTTTGAGGCTGCCGCCGACCATCGCCGCGCAGAGCTGGCATCGGGACGCATCTGGGATAAGATCCCGCCGCATGTCTGGCAGTATGTAAAATAATCACAGCGCCCCTACACGGGGCGTTTTTTTGCTTGCATATATGGCTCATTAGACGTATAATGTTTTTACTGATTCAAATCAGTACCTTCCTAAACAGCCTTACAGGTGCATTATGACCTCTTCTGAAATCCTCCATAACCTCCCTCAGATTATCACGGCCGTGGCCGCCCTCATTACAGCCATTACCGGGCTGATTAAAGTCATGAAGGATAAAGGTAAGGACTGAACCGCCGCAGGGGGCGACAGCCCCCTGCATCCCTAACCGGCAGCGCCCCGACTGGCGCAGGAGTAAAAAAAGTGACAACGCTGCATATTCGAGAAATTCCCACTGATGGAGCGCCGCCTATCTGTGCAGGCCGCTCAATCTCAGATGATGACCTTTGCGCCTCATGCCAGCATCTCGACTATCGCCCTGGGCACCTCAGCGCCTGCCTGCTGTCAGGTTGCGGGCGTGACGACTGGCCTTCAGAACTGGATGCAAACGGCTACAGCGTTGCCTGTAGCAGCTATGAGCGTGAAAAATCGCTTGATTAATATGGCTCATTAGACGTATAATTATCACATCGAAAGGCATCCGGTCTTTCGCGGCAGCGCCCCGACTGGCGCAGGAGTTTTACAATGCACGGTAACGTAAATGAAATTTGCGCAAGGCTTCTCGATAGTTTTGATCCACAGCAGCGGATCAGCCTGCTGATCTGGACTGCTGAAGATGTCCATGACTGCACCAGTGATATGAACCTCACTGACGATGAGGCCGAAGCCGTTCTGGCAGAAATCGCGGAATGCAGTTCACACAGCCGTTATGGCGTCGGAAAAGATACCGTCTGGAGCCTGGCAAAGCAGGTGCGCGAAGATGCCGCCCGCGATCGAAAAATAGAGGTCAATGCCGAGGCGCTGCAAAAAGTCGTGGCGCTGGCGGCGCAGTTTATCCGGCTGGAAGAAATCCAGTCTGGTGAAGGAGCTGCACGCCGACTTTATCCGCAGGAGTCTGAGGCGCTGGAGTGCATCACGAAGGTGATTAACGGCTAATTCACGCAGTAACGCAGCGAACTTTCACGGTAGCGCCCCGACTGGCGCAGGAGGAAAAAACATGTCCCAGAATGAAGCCTATTACGACACGCTGGCCCTGATTGAAAAGGGGCAATGGTGTTTCGGCAGTATGGACGAAGAAAACGAAGAGCGGGCAATCAAGGCCGCTAAGGCGCTGGCGCTGTTTGCGCGCCTGAATGAGCAGGACTGCGACGGACACCCGGTTTCCGAAATCATCGTTGATTTTATCGCTAACCTGATGCACCTGGGGGAAGCGATAAATTTTCGTGTGCTCGATGAAGAAAGCGCGGTGATCCCGTTGGTCAGGATCGCCGCCGTACACTTTAACGCTGAAACAAAGTCATAGTAATCATGTGAATCAGAAGGGGGCAGGCGTGATCCTGCCCCCAAAAATGGACAGGGGAAAGAGTTCTCCCGCCTGAAAATATTCAGGCAGGCGGGAATTTTTTGCTTGATTAATATGGCTCATTAGACGTATAATAATCACATCGAAAGGCAATCCGGTCTTTCGACGGTAGCGCCCCGACTGGCGCAGGAGTACAGAAAATGTCTACTGAACTGAATCAACCCGCCATCACTGCACGCATTATCCCCAATAACCGCCGCATGGCCTTTCTGCCACGTCTGTTCGGCGCCTGGTATCTCACAGGTGAGGCCGGTGTCTACAACCTCGCACGCTCTCTCTGCGCCGATTATCAAGGCGGTTCCTGGGAGTTCGTCGAACTGTCTTGCGGTAGCGGCTTCATGTACCCACTGAGCGCAGAGCGCTTCACGGTATCGGTTAGCGGTAACTGGTTCGAAGGGGAACTGTCCGCAGAAGCTACCGGTATCGTGCTGACCCTGTTCACCCTGAACCACATGATCTGGCACGCACATGATGAAGGCTATCAGCACATCTGCGACATGCTGATCACCCAGCAGGAAAAGCTCAAATTATATGCCGACCAGCACGCCGAAGCCGGTTTGATTTACCGCGCGATTGACTGAAACGGCGGCCCCCGTGAGGGGGCCAATACTGACAGGGGGAAAAATGTTAACACTAACTGATATTCGCGCCAGCAATACGGTGCTGGTTACGGAATTTGGCGGCGTGCGTGCTGTGCATTTCTGTCTGCATGAAAAATTAAGCGGTAGCGACAACGATCTGTGGTTTCCGCTTGCCAATGGAGCTGACCTGTTCGAGGCGCTGGAAAGCATTATGTGCATCAATTTTGCCGCTGCTAACGTTGTCTCGCTGGAGTTCCTGCGGCAGAACGGGAAGTGCAAAGACTACCGGATCACCTACAACAAGGCCAAATTCAAGCCATTAGGTTAGATGTCTGGCATCATTTGATGTTCATATTTGAACAAAATTAAATAAAAAAAATACGTCTGATGAGTTGATAAAATGGCTCATTAGACGTATAATTATTACATCGAAAGGCAGTTGAGTCTTTCGCGGTAGCGCCCCGACTGGCGAAGGAGTTGAAATGAAAGAAGCAGACCAAAAAAAAGTGAATGCCGTAATGGCAATTGCTGATTATCTCGGTGTGAAAAATCAAATCGAGGTGATCGAATACTCAGCCGAATCAGTGCAGGTTGAGTGGCGAAATCCTAAAACAAAACAGCTTATTCATCGTGATTACACTTTTGCAAATTCCTTTGTAAAAGACTTTGAAAAAGCCCTGAAATCGAACGTGAAGTTTTACTGAAAAAGAGGGGGAGAAATCCCCCTTAATCCTCCCATTTTTTACTGATAAACATCAAATATATGAGGTGTATTATGTGGAAACGTGGCGAAAACAAAGTGATTCTGATGGGGCGTGCTGGCAAAGATGCAGAAGTGCGTTACACCCCAAACGGAACGGCCATTGCGAGCCTGACGCTGGCTACAGAAATCAGCTACAGCGACAACGAAGGGAAGGAGCAAAAAGAAACGGAATGGCATGATATTGTCATTTTTGGAAAGAAAGCCGAAGCAGCTGGGAAGTACTTCAAAAAGGGTATGATGCTGTATTTTGTCGGGCGCATTCGTAATAACAAATGGCAAGGGACAGACGGCAAAATGCGCAGCAATAAGGAAATTGTGATCGATAATAACGGCGAAATGCAGATGCTGCCGGGAGCTGGGCCACGTAACACCAGTGCAGAAGGCCAGGGAGGCATTGAAAATCATGATGAACCGCCGTTCCCGGATATGAATGATTACCCGCAGTGAGTATTTGAGTTAGAACGGCCCGCAGGACGCGGGCCGCCAATCCAGAGGGGGGAGTATGAATATCAGTGAACAATATCGGGTGGCGGTCGTCAGTACCGGCCATGTAAAAAAAGAAGACGCGGAACTACTGGACAAGGTCTGTAACGATGACTTGTCCGGTCAAGGTTTGTTCTGGATCGAGAAAAATCGCTATGGGTGGATATTGCGTATTTCTGCTACTGAACAATGGCGAGTGGAATTAACCAGGGCGGGGATCAGTGCAAGTGCTTTGGATAATATAGCCGCGTTAAATGGTGCCGGGTTCGACTGGATTTGGTTTGACCGGGATGCGGAACAGGTGCCAGAACTGACCGTTTGGGAGTGGTAAACCGGTTAAAAATTTGCCTCGAAAAGGGGCATTTTTTTCTTGCCTGCAATGGCTCATTAGACGTATAATAATCGTGAAGTTTAAAAGTGGATATTGATTAAAACGCTCTGTAAATAACGTGGAGAGAATATTATGGCGGCCTTATACCCTTATGAGGTTTATACCCTTATTGTGTCAGAATTAATCGTAAGCCATTTTAATGATGTCGCTATGGTATATCCGGGAAGCGAAGAAATTAAAAAGAACTACGACAGTGAATTAAGTGCTGTACAGGTAGTTAATGGCATCAGAGAAAAACTGATTGAAGATGGTGTTATACAGTGCGAACAGTGCCCACTGCTATCCGAGTGGGATGAGAACAAGGTTATCAACCAGCTAATTAAAGATTACCGCCTGATTCTCAATCGTGACTATGAACTAAACCGTGTTCGTCAGCAGCTGGCCCCGGAGCTGATCGCACAGATAGAAAACTGGAAAGAGCAGAAGTATTCCGATTCTGCGAAGGAATACGAGGTGCTCTATGAAACCATCAACATCAACGGAAAGGAGGTTACAGGCAAACTAAACGTAGTTGCAGTAAGTCGCTTTGATGCTGTTTTCATCGTAGGGCAGCGTCACGCTAACGATAACTTTTTGGTTCTGGATGTGAAGGAGGTGATGAATCATTGAAATCCAGAAAAGGTGCCGGATTGCGCCAACAATCCGGCTGGGTAGGCAATTTAAATTGTGAGGTTCAAAATGCCATTGTGGATTATACACTATGCTGAAGATGTCGCAAACGGAGTGCAAACAAAGTCGCATCCGATGAACGCAGCGCAATGGGATCACTTCCGTTTCTGGTTGGCAGTGTTCCGGCGGATTAAAGAAGCCGCAATGTAATCTGTAACTGTCTCAGGGGCGCTGTATGCGCCCCTTTTTAATATCCTTGCCCGGACTCCTTTCCCTGTAAATTTATCGGGATCAAGGGCGGATCGTGGCCCTGAACGTGCGCACCATTGAGCGCTGCATCGCAGCGGAACCGGAAAATTTTTTTCCGGCCAATGAGTGCCCTTGTCACCGGAACGGTGACAAGTATGCACGCACAATTACACGAACAGGCAGCACCCATGCCCGGCCTGACAGGCCGGGAGCTATATCATAATGTGGGATGCTATATGTGAAAGGTGAAGGTTAATACTGCGGACCTGAAGCGTCAGGATTCTGAGCGGTAGAGCTATTTTGTGTGCGCTGCTCTTCGTCAACTCCAGTGATTTTTTTTCGGCTGTTGCTGGTTCTTTTTTTTCCAACTCGTCCGGCAGTAATGTCCTTGATATCACGTAATGTAACGTCTGAAAAACCCGCATCGTTGAGGAATTTCAGTATCTCTTTATCTTCATATCCTTTCGAATCTTTCAGCTTCTTAATGTCAGACTTAAGCTCGTCGAGTACGTGCTTTTTCTCAAGCCTTTCCGACGTCACATCAGGCAAGTCGTCGAGAATGCTTTTGAATTTTCCGATGTCCTCACTGCTATAAAATGCTTTCTTTTTTGCAGGCATATGCCCTCCCAATAATGTCAAAATCGCCATGCCGAACCGGAGAAAATCGACCCAGGCTATTCGGGTGATTTTACATGATGCCCGGCACGATTCAATTGCTCTGCCTGCCAGGCCCTTCGCTGCTGGCTTTCAAACCTCGCCGATGGTAGAATTCAATGAGGTATTTAAGTACGGGACAAGATGTGTTTTTGGAGTACCGCCGACACGCGGCGGCCGTCCAAAAACGTCTTGGTCAGGGCAAGCCCCGACACCCCCTAACGAGGTTAGCTATCTGATGAGCCGTAGCGAGAGCAGAAAAACAGACGATCGAATCCAGGTGAGATGTTCCACAGAAGTGAAAGCTAAACTCACCGAAAAGGCCCATGAAGCAGGGCTTAGTCTTAGTCAATATCTTATCAAATCTGGGCTTGGAAAGCGCATTCAATCGAAAGGCAATTACAATGCACTTGCCGCTCTTGTAAAGATAACAGCCCTTCAAAAACATCTGTTTAACGAAGGTGCCGGAGTTCATAGCAAGGAGTATTCAGAGATTCTGATCGAGGTCAAAAAGGCCGCACAGAAACTGCAACAGGAGATGGATGGTGATACCTAAAATCATTGAGGGCCGAAGGGACAAAAAGTCCAGCTTTGGTCAGCTGATTAAGTACATGGCAGACAAGCCGTCTCAGGAGTTGACTGATACAGTTCAGCCTACTCCTGAGACGGCTTTGGCTGTTAAATCAGATATGTTCGAAGGGTTAAACAATTACCTGACCCGTAAGCAGAAAGTGATCAGCACACCGGTGGATGTTGAGCCAGGTGTACAGCGTGTTGTGGTTGGTGATGTTACCTGCCAGTACAATACCTTCTCGCTCGATGGTGCAGCACAGGAAATGAATTCAGTTTCTCAGCAAAGCACACGCTGTAAAGATCCAGTTATGCACTATGTTCTCTCATGGCCTGACTATGAAAAGCCGAATGATGATCAGGTTTTCGATTCGGTGAAGTTTACACTGGCATCGATGGGCATGTCCGATCACCAGTATGTTGCTGCCATCCACCGGGATACAGATAACCTGCATGTGCATGTTGCTGTTAACCGCATCAATCCCCAGACATATAAAGCAGCCTCATCGAGCTTTACCAAAGACACTCTTCATCAGGCGTGCCGCTTACTGGAATTGAAGAATGGTTGGTCCCATTCAAACGGTGCATATGTGGTTAATGACCGTCAACAGATTGTCCGGAACCCTCACAGCAAGAAAGAGCGGGGCAACTGGCGCTCACTCGATCGCATCAACAAGATGGAGAATAAAGAGGGGGTTGAAACGCTCTATCGCTATATCGTTGGTGATGAACAGGTAGGCGGTAGTCGTCAAAACTTGATCCATGTTTCAGCTGGGCTTCGTGAAGCCAAAAGCTGGGATGATGTGCATAAGACATTTGCAGACATCGGTCTTCGTGTCGAAAAAGCACAGGGGAAAAAGGGCTACGTCATTACCCACGAACATCAAAACCAGAAGACGGCTGTTAAGGCGAGTCTGGTATTTAACAAGGCGCAATATACCCTGAAGTCGATGGAAGAGCGCTTTGGTGAATACCAGCCTTCACATATTGAACCGGCCAAAGTATCGGTATTTAAAACCGCATATACCCCTGGTGCTTATCGTCGAGATGCCAATAAACGTCTGCAGCGTAAAATTGAGCGCGCAGAAGAAAGAATGCTGCTCAAGGGTCGCTATCGCGCCTACCGAAACAATTTACCGATATATTCTCCGGATAAGGATCGCATCGCCGATGAATACCGGAAAATTGCCCAACATACCCGGTTGGTGAAAAATAACGTCCGGCATTCTGTTTCAGATCCTCATACCAGAAAGCTGATGTACAACCTGGCTGAGTTCAAACGCCTGCAGGCGGTTGCCAATCTGCGTCTTAGCTTGCGTGAAGAACGCAACGGCTTCAGGGCGGCTAACCCACGGCTTTCTTACCGGGAGTGGGTCGAACAGGAAGCACTGAAGGGTGATAAGGCAGCGCTCAGCCAAATGAGGGGCTTTGCCTATTCCTCCAGGAAGAAGGAGAAGTATAAACAGCAACTGGTTGAGCAGATCGGGTTCAACCGTACCTTTAACGCCATCACCAGTCATGATCGTGATGATGTGGCCGTAATGGCCTCAGCACGTCATGGTGTCAAGCCACGGCTTTTGAAAGACGGTACTGTTATCTTTGAGCGCGACGGTAAACCGGTAGCGGCTGATCGTGGTCATATTGTGCTGACAGAAAGTAATGGAATCGACAAAGAGAAAACGGCTGACCTTGCAATTGCATTAACGATTGCTGGTAAAGCCAAATCTGTTCGTGTTGATGGTGACGGCGAGTTTAAGGAACTGTGCTGTAATCGTATCGTCGATGCAGCTGTGAACCACAATCACCCTGTCGCGCAGGGCATTACCTTCACAGATGCCGCTCAGCAGGCGTATGCTCAAAACGAGAAACATCGTTTGATTCGTGAGCAAAATAATAGTAAAAATGAAATGCAATTCAGAAGTGAAAGCGACGACAAATTCAATCCGAAGTAAAATGGAGTAAGAAATGAAAATCAAAATGCAAACGGTCCTCGCGGCCGTTTCTGTGTTAGCTCTTGCCGGGTGTGCCTCTCAAAGCGAAAAGGAAAAACAAATCTCTGCACAGCAGCTGGTAGATCAGGAATTGCGTGAGCAAGCCATTAAGATAAAACTCGCACAGGATGAGCTTTACCAGGCTGGAGCCATTAACAGGACCCGTTACAAATTCCCTACCATTATCAATGCAAACAGTCAGTATGTTCGTGTGAGCTGGCAGGGTGATGCTTACGAATTACTGGAGCAACTGGCTAAACAGCGTGGCCTTCAATTCACCAGTCAGGGGATCAAGTTACCGCTTCCACTCAATATCGATGTTGGTGGTTCGAAGGTTACGTTTGAACAGTTGCTGACCCTGATCCGACAACAAACGCAGTACCGTGCCACCATCAACCAGAAACCCGGTGAACTGCAGCTGCTTTACCTCACACCATCGAAGAAAGGTTCATTCCTCAGAGGGACCCGCCCATGAAACTTAAACTGATCGTGCTTCTGACGTTACCGCTGCTTGCTGCGAACGTTGCACGCGCGGACGACTCCGATGTTAAAGGCCTGGATTACTACATGGACCCGCCAAGCCAAAGTGACGATGAGGCCGATGTTACTGGCAGTATGCTAAACGACGCAGCGCACACCATTGGATTTCGCGGCGGAAAGGCAGAACGCGCTAAAGAAATTCGCGCCGCGCTGGAAAATCAGCGCAGCAACCTTGATTACATGTATTCGTTCCAGCCGCTGATCTCTTCTGAAGGCTACCTGCCTCCGGTCATTGCTGAAGCTAAAGACGTTGCACACATTACCAATGAGCAAATCCGAACGGCCAACCGTGCCTATGACATTGTGGTGCCGGCGCGCTTTGTCAGTAACCCACCGACCTGGAAAAGCTATCTTCTGACCGGGCTGATGGCGCAGCGGATCGAATTGCCTGAACCGGCTGCAATGCCGAAGGACGGGAAACAACGTGATATCTGGAAAAAAGCTGTCGCGCTGGGCTGGTCTGACGGTCGCCAAAAAGCTGATGAGATATTCACTGCTAATTTCAATCGCCTCACACGGGATTACACCGGCATGTTGCGCTACAGCACGCTACTGCAGCAGGGCATGATTAAGGCTCCAGTCATCACACAGCAGCAGCAAACAGTTACAGGGGATAAAAACCGCCTCATGCTGGGCGATAAAACGAAACGTATGAAGCAGCAAGCTGAGTTTGACATCAACAAACGCAGCTGGAAACCGACCATACGTTAAGGGGCAGTAGATGGAAGCATTCAATTTTGGTCCAACGCTGACGCCCCAGACGCTGGAACGTTTTCTCGTACACTGCTCAAACAATGAAGTGTCCGATATTCTGTTGCAGGGCGGAGATAAAATCTGGGTAGAACGTCATGGGCGCCAGTTGCCCATGACATCTTACCCGCTCGACAACCTGGAGCTGGAACGTACCGTTGATAAGGTGTTCGGTCAGGAGATCAAAGGGACGCTGAAAAGTGCTGCGGTCGTTAATACCGCTATCCAGCTAAGAGGTGATGAAGCGGGCACGATTGGACTCGGCCGCGGCGAAACCCGCCGGTTCCGCGCGAACTTTACTCAGGCCGATATTTATAAAACAGAAGCGGCAATGTCTCTGACACTCCGTGTTCTGAATGAGGTTATTCCTCAGCTTAAACAAATGGGTATTGAGCCGGACCTGTTTAATTCTCTGTTGCCGGCTGCCGGCCTCGGACTGATATGCGGCGAGACGGGATCGGGCAAGTCAACCCTGATGGCCAGCATCTTCCAGTATTGCGGTGAAACGTACCAGGACCGGAAAATCATCACGGTTGAAGATCCCATCGAGTATCGCCTGGGAAGTCGAGACTGGATTGCGCCGGCGCCGGCACAGTCACAGATTGGGCGCGATATTGATTCCTTCCACAATTTTATCACTCTCTCCGGGCTCCGTCGTTCTCCGAAGATTATGGGGGTTGGTGAGCTCCTTAACCGCCTGTCATTTGAAGCTGCTGTACTGGCAGGTAAATCCGGCCACTTTTGTCTTGGCACACTGCACGTCAAAACGGTCGGAGAAGCCATTTCCCGATCATTGCAGAACTATCCGCCGGAAATGCGTGAAGCTGCCGCCTTTGACCTGCTGAGTATCCTTTCTTACATCATCGTGCAACGCTTGCTTAAAACAAAAGACGGCCGGCGCAAGGCTGTCCGTGAATATCTCGTCATTGATAACAGCCTGCGCCGCAAACTCTATGACGTTGATTACAGCAAGTGGGGCCGCTACATCGACGACCTGTTGATCGCTGAAAACCGCAGTCTGATTCAGAACGCCTGGGCAATGCACCAGGAAGGTTTGATCGACGAAGCGGAAGTCATCGAGGTCGCAGGATATATGGACTATCTGGCGTTAAAAGAGGGCAAGTATGGACATTAACAAATGGCGTTATGCCGGCCGGCCACTGACGGTTTTTGGTGTGCCTGTTATCTCGTTTCTTGTGTACTTCATCTGGTTTCCGTTCCCGTCAGTAAAAACCTTTGTTATCTGCACCTGTGTGGTTCTCTTTTACTTTCTGCTGGCCATGATGGGCTACACGTTACCGGTGCTGTACCAGGTCATTCTCCGGGTTATCCGCGGGAAAAAACTTACCGGGCGGCCGTGGTGGTACCGGCGCTCTCAGCGATAACACATAACTACAGGGGTAGACAGTATGGCGAAACCTGAAATTGCAACTGAAAGAACCCGTCTGAGTATTCCCTTTGACGATCGCCAACGTGCAATACGTGCGGCCGGCAAACTGGCTGATGGCAGTAATGCTCTGGACTACGTGAAGGAAGAAAAGGTGTGGTATGCACAGCCGGGGGCCAACCTGAGCCGGCTGAAAGAGTGGATTTTTGACCCCAATAAAGTGATCGAAGAACCGCCCCTGAATATTCAGGCCATTGAAGATGAATTTACGGCGTGGCTTGAAGAGCGCGGTGCCATTATCAAAGACCCCATAGAGTTCGATGGCCAGAAGCATTATGTCGATACCGTGGACGGTAAAGCTGGTTCAAGAAAGGGGGTGTATGCCGCCTTTCTGGATGGCCGACCTGCAGGGTGGTACAGGGACTATAAGAACGGTGGTGAAATTCAGAAATGGGTATCTACCGGCGCAGCCCCTAACCCTGAACAAATGGCCATGCTCCGTGCTGATGCTGCGGCAAGGCGTGAACAAAGAGCTGCAGCGCAAGCGGATAAGTTTGATCAGACCGCTAACCGGTTGATGGAAGAATATAACCGGCTTCCGGATGCCACGGGAGATCTGGCATACCTGAAAAACAAACAGGTCATTGCCGCTAACGGCCTTAAAGCTGATGAGCGGGGCAACGTTGTGATCCCTCTGTTTAATGCTGATGGCGAGTTCAGGACCCTTGAGCGCATCTGGTCCGACGGTAGTAAACACCTTGAAAAAGACGGCCAGGCATGGGGGAGTTTTTTCGTTGTGGGTGGTCAACTGAAGGATGGTGACAACCTGCTTTATGCCGAGGGATATGCGACAGCAGCCAGTATCAGCGAAGCCATCAATCAGCCTGTGATCATGACGGTTAATGCCGGCAACATGGTGGAAGTTGCTGGCCGCCTGAAAGACACCTTTCCAAACAGCACTCATTACTTCCTTGCTGACAATGACATTTATAAAGACGAGAACGTTGGGCTAGAAAAAGCGACAGAAGCTGCAGAGCTGACTGCCGGCCATGTTCTGGTCCCTGCCTTTAGCAACCCGAAAGAAGGGCTTACTGACTACAACGATTTGCATGTCTCTGAAGGGCTGGAGCAAGTCAGATTGCAGGTAGAAGGAGCCATTAATCAAATGAACAGGGTAGACACTATGCCGACTGATAACCCGAACATTACTGACGTTAATCACAGCTCGACTGACAGCGCTGCCGTTGCAGATCCTGAAAAAGCCGCGCCGGTGGCCAGCGCCCCTGCAGCTGCCGAACCGGAGGAAACCGCGCCGGTGGCCAGCGCCCCTGCAGCTGATGAACCGGTGGAAGCCGCGCAGGTGGCCAGCGCCCCTGCAGCTGATGAACCGGTGGAAGTCGCGCCGGTGGCCAGCGCCCCTGCAGCTGATGAACCGGAGGAAGTCGCGCCGGTGGCCAGCGCCCCTGCAGCTGCTGAACCGGAGGAAACCGCGCCGGTGG
>NZ_JACASJ010000019.1:33116-57801 GCF_013391025.1 Enterobacter sp. SECR19-1250
CCTGCAGCTGCTGAACCGGAGGAAACCGCGCCGGTGGCCAGCGCCCCTGCAGCTGCTGAACCGGAGGAAACCGCGCCGGTGGCCAGCGCCCCTGCAGCTGCCGAACCGGAGGAAGCTGTGCCGGTGTCCAGCACCCCTGCAGCTGCTGAACCGGAATACACCGCACCAACAGATCGAGACGGCGATGATGAAGAGAGTAATAGCGCCAGTGATCTTGAGGCGTATGCCGCTATGATGGCCTTTGGCGGTGAAACAACTGACTCCGCTCAGCAAAAGCCTGAAAGGATAGCGCCCAGCGAATCTGTAGCTAATACCGCCCCGGCTGAAAATGAAACCGAGGAGAAGAAAAAAACAAACGAAGAACTGGAAAACGGCATACGCTGGGCAACCAACGATAATGCAGAAACGCCCCCAAAAGAACGTATAGACCTGGAAGGGTTAATTGCCCGGTTTGGGTACAGAGCAGAGAAAGACTATACGGCGTATACGCTTGATGGACAGGATGCGTTTTACGATTACGGCTCACATCTGCGTATGGCTACCCCTGAAGCCAGCCAGAGTGACGAGATGATCCTGGCGGCCGTTCTAACCGCGGATAAGCAACATCATCGTGGTATTGAAATCACCGGCAGTGACGAATTTAAAGAGCGAGTGTTTAACCTTATCAGTGAATACAACATTGAGGTGAAACTGACTAACCCAGAACAAAGGGTTAAATTGCTCGAACTCAAAAAAGCAAATGAAACAGCAAAAGAAACGGCAAAAGAAAATGTTGCTGATTCAAATGCGAATAAGCAGGAAGGGGCAAACGAAAAGACAAATTCATCAGTTCAGCAGAATGGAATGCGCTGGGAAGAATCGGCCTCTGTGCAGCCGAAGAAGCAGAATGCATCTGATACTCAAAAGGAAGATAAAGCTGCAGGTGAACCCTGGGAGAAAGGCGTTATCGTCGCGCATGGACGTGCTAAGTATGAGTGGAAAGAAGATGAATCCATGAACTACTTTGTCACCCTCAAAAATGAACATGGAGAGAAGACACTCTGGGGGAAAGACCTTGAGAGAGCGGTTAAAGATGCTGGTGTAGACACAGAACGTCTTGTTACAGTCAGAAAGCTGGGATTTGTGGATGTTGAGGTGAATGCACCTGTCCGTGATGAAAGCAACAAGATCGTTCGTTATGAAACTATCCAGACCAAACGTAATGAGTGGGAAGTAAAGCCTGTATACCCACAGCCAACAGCAGGGAATGAACAGGCCTATAAGCCTTCTGAACTGGTTCCGTATGATGCTGCAACCTTCCAGAAGCTCCGCACAACAATTCAGCAGATTACCGGTGTTGATCTCAGCCGTGAGGCCGTGCCTGAAAAAGAACTGTACTGGTTCTTGCCTAATGGTAAGCCAGCTCCAGAAAGCATGACAAAGCCCACAGGCTATAAACTCCCTCAAGAGTCAAAAACCGCGGGTACACCTTTGCTGATCGCACCGCATAAAAAAGGCGAACGCCCAGATTATTTCCTTGTTGAGTCGCGTAAAGGATTCATGCAGGGGATCGCAAAGGATAAGGAGTCCGGTGAGTACCATAGCGTGATTGGAAAAGTGAACAAGCGTATTGATAAAGACGGAAACTGGAAAACGTATATGACTCTTTCAGCAATCAATAAAAATGCCGAAAGTGGAATTGTTTTGCATGGTTATGGACATGTAGATCAGGGGGGTAAAAATTTGCTTTACAAAAACACAATTGCAAATGAAAAACAGCCTCAGCATTTACAAGCGGCCTCAGATGAGGTAAAAAACAAAACAGTAATGAAGCAGCTTTTTCATCCTTCAAATGCTGCAAAAAGAAAAGATGATGAAAGGAGAGAACAGACTCATGCACCAGTCGCAAAGTCAGCGCCTCGGCCATAAAACAAAAACCCTACTCGTTGCAGTAGGGTTTTCCTGCATTTCTGTGAGCTCATTTGCGGCAACACAGACCTGTGCAGCATACGAACTGGCAAAAGCTGGTGCAGATGCTGCCTATAAGCAGGAAGTGGAAAGGATTAACAACGCCGCAAAAAGCGAATCCAGTACGTCTGATTCTCTCGGACAGTGCCTGGGGTCGCTATCGGTATCACTTAAAATCCCACAGTTTCCGTCTATCAGCGACATTATTGATAAGGTGAAGGATGAGGTATGCAATACGGTTAAATCGAAGATTAATGAGAAGTGGGGGAGCCTGACTAATACGACGCTGGACCCGTGGTCAACGATTTCATCCCGACTGCCAGATACGTCAGGTATCCTGCCCAACGCATCTTCTAAAAATGTGCAATTAAACAATCCGGCAGCTGCGAGTGGAAGTGGTGAGGATGCAAACAGTGATGCATTCCCGTTCCATTTGTAACTACCGGAAGAGTCCTTTCGGGATTTTATCGAATAGCTTGCCGGTTCGTATTTCAACGCGGCGGTGTTCCGCCGCGGTTAGTAAACGCATAAATTCTGTGGCAGGTAGAACATCACGTTTTGAGTCTACATACGTATCAAGCGAATCTTCATTCATGAAACGTCTGACAGTATGCAGCCAGTCTTCAGCTGATTTCATATTTTTTGAGCTCATCGTCGCTCATCTCGGCAAACGCTGCAGGTCGGCGACCTTTTCCTGTCCAGGTTATGGACTTTCCATCAACTTCGATCCGGTACTTCACTTTTCCAAAAGTGGATTTACTTTTCGTGGACGGACCAAAGAGATTTTCGAAGATCTGGAGAGCTTCATCAGCCGTAATATTGTGTTCTTCCATGAACCGCTTTGTGGCTGCGGCTTTCTCTTCAGTGGCCTTCTGTTCTTCCTTAAATTTCTCGATCATTCCCTGTGCAATGTCGGACCACATATTAATGAGTTGTTCAAGGTTTTCTGGCGGGATTTTGCGCAAAACGGCGGTGGCTTTTCGTCGTTCGCACATGATAACTGCACAGGATTCGTAATCATTATGTTCGCTCATGTATACCTCATTGTTCATTAACGATCTGCGTGATTTTCTAACACAAACTTTTGAAAAGAGAAACTCTATGAAAACACAAAATGGTGAAAATATTATGGATCAAACTGACTCGGATCAAAACTCAGTCGTTGATGATGACAGCAACGCCCTTGCTCCAGCTCTGGCTGAAGAGAGTAACCGAACGGTACAAGAAATCGTATCGAAACATGGTTTAAAAGTAATTTTGATTCAAACGCTAATCATATTAGTCGCAATCATTATCATTGGTCTTCAGGGTTACTGGCTTCACCAGAAAAAAACCAAATATATTGCAACGAATGGGGGCATGATCACAGAAGTTCATCCAACCGATGAACCCGCTTACACGGCGGAAGAGGTGATGGACTTTGCCAACCGTACAATGATCAAATCGCTTTCACTGAACTTTGTGAATTACGAAAACCAATTAACCAGCGTCCGCGGCGATTTTAGCGCTGAAGGGTACGTTAGTTTCCGTAAAGCGCTGTCCGATAGTGGGCTGCTGAAAGATATCAGTGAAAAACGTCTGAACGTAAAACTTTCCACAACTCCTGGAACCCTGATCACGGAAGGTCTTATCCGTGGCACCAAAACCTATGCCTGGCAATACCGCATTCCGGTGACTGTTCAGCTTGTTGGGCAGGCTCAGGACTACAGACCGCAACCTTACGATTTGATGGTTCAGGTACGCCGCGTAAAAGAAGACGAAGATCCACGGGGTATTCAAGTAGCACAGGCCATTCTCAAACCCCGGAACTACTGAGGTCAATCATGAAGATTAAACTGTTAACTGTACTTATGGCCGCACTGTTTTCGGCAAATTCTGTATCTGCAGCTGATGCGCCGACTGGTAATGGAGCGCCGCAGCAAACGGCGCCAGCTGTGCCTGGTGGTGATATTGCTCAATGGCAGCAGGCCAGTTCCGGGTTGCCCGTAAATCAGCAGTCACAGGTGCAACAGCCTCCACAGCAAACAGCACAGGAACAAGGTCAGCAGCAGGCGCAAGGCCAACAACCACAGGCACAGGCCCAACAGCAGCCAACTACTGCACTGCCTCCTGCACCCATGCCGCAGATTCCTCCACCACAGCAGCAGGTTACTCATGTTAATCCGCAGACACTGGAAGAGTTACCTGCACCTGTTCTGCAGCAGATCCAGCCTATTACCCCTGGTCAGGTGCGGTCTGCCCGCAGCGCAATGGAAGATATGAGCGCGGCGGCCAAAACCTCACCATTAACGCCGATCCCACGAATTTCAAGCCAGACGGTATCACTGTCAGCTGGTGCATCCATTCCGCAGGTACGGGTATTTCCAAACCAGGCAACCACAGTGACGTTTTCAGATGCAACCGGACACCCCTGGGTATTAGGCGCCCCTCCATATAATTCGAGTCCCTGTGCATCTGGTGGTGAACTGTGTGTTGGCTATATTCCAGGATCGGCGGTATTCACAATCCAGCCGACCAATGCCTATGCCAGCGGGAACATCACAGTGCTTCTGAAGGGGCTGGCTACGCCGGTCATTATTAACGTGAAGGGGGCAGAACCCTCCGTTAAATCAAAAACCGTTGATGTTGATTATCGTCTGGATCTCCGTATCCCGAAGCGCAGTCCTGACACACCGGTTTATACCGCTACTCCTGAGAAAAAAATCTCACTGTATGACAAGCAGCTGCAGAGCGTGCTCGATGGCATCCCGCCTGAAGATGCTCAGCGGTTGAAACTTAAAAACGCGCCAGGGAGTACCAAAGTCTGGCAGATCGGTGATGAGCTCTACGTCAGAAGTAACATGCAGCTGCAGGATGAGTTTGAAAAAACGCTTTCCGCTATCGATGGCACACATGTTTACGTGCTGCCGGCAACACCAGTGCTGACTTTTTCGGTTAACGGTCAGGCGCGTGACGTTGAAGTTGAGCTGAATTAAGGGGAACGACGATGGCTACAGATAAAGGTAAAGAAACCAGAAAAATGATGCTCTACGTCGGTGGCGCCGCTGCAGTTGTGGCGCTTCTGGGAGGGTACTGGTTGTTTGGCTCATCAGATGAGCCGGCAACGGGCGGGTCGCAGGTGAAGGCCCAGGGGCTGGAAGGGAAAACTGGCAGGGAAAAAGCTAATGATCCCCAATACAACAAGCTGCTGAATGAGTGGAATGCTGATAACTCAGAAAAAGCGGCTCTCACGGGGGATAGTTTCATATCCACGTTGTCAGCCAGTAACCCGGTGGCCGTTGATTACGGCACCAAAGCACCGCCACCAAAATATTCGTGGGAATCGTCAGCAAAACAGTCGGGCGATAACAGTAAGGCTAATGATGCTGAGCAGAAAGAGCGTGAGCGTCAGGCTAAAGCTGTGGCTACGTTACTGCAGAAAATAGACCAGGCCAGAACACCGGTTGTCACGGGTGTTGCTCTTGCAACCCCTCTGGGAGCAGAGGGTAATGACAAGAACGGCGGCACCTTCTCAGGGTGGACCGATTCGGTCTATCCGCAGAACAAAAAGCCGGATGCTGAAAAACAACAGGGGGCGAAGAATAAGGTCAAAGATAAAGGAGCCCGGCTTGTATCGGCTTACACGCTTGTGCCGGCAGTAATGGATACGGCGATGGACAGTGACGATCAGAACAGTATTGCTATTGCCCATGTTCCAACTGGAGCGCAGGCCGGCGCCAAATTCTATTCTGGCCAAAACCGTCTTGCCGGCGATGGTATTCGAATTCACTTCACCGGCATGGAGCTGAACGGAGTGCAGTGTAAGGTCGATGCGTATGGCGTGGCTTCCGACTCGTTGCGCGCGGCCGTTTCCTCAAATGTAAATAACCGCTGGTTCAGCCGTATTATTCTGCCGGCTGTTGCTAACGGATTAGGCCGAACTGGTCAGCTGTATGCGGACAGCAATTCGCAGATGATTATCACTGACGGCGGGAATGCATATCGTTCAACTGGTACACCTGATGGCAAAGCGGTTGCCGGTACCATTATTGGCGGGATGGGTGAGCAAGCAGGGCGTGTCCTGGCCGACGATGCAGCCCGCCTGCCGATTAAGCAGGTTACGGTTGACCGTAACCAACTCATAGGCATCCAGTTTGTCGCGCCTGTGTATGAAAGCGACTGTGGCGAGAATATGGAAAATGCTTCTGCAGAGCAGGTGCAGCAGCAAGCAACTCCCACACTATCTAGTGTGCAACCTCAGCAGATGCCTCAGCCTCCGGCTCCTAATTACCCTCAGCAAAACTTTCCAAGCTACCCCGGCTACGGGTATGGCACCAATAACCCGTATTACCGTTAAGGAGATTGATAATGAATCTGTTTGAAGATGACAATAAAAACGAAGCAGCTCCTGCCCAGGAACCGGTGTCTGCTAAGCCTGCTGAAAAGCCAAAACCGACAGTGACGCCAGCAGCAAAAGCGAGCAAAAAGCCGCTTAATATCAGTGACTATGCATGGATTGGTGGTATCGCTGTCATCGCTATCCTGCTTTTAGTCTGGTTGTTTGGGGGCTCCGATAGTGATACTGCGCCAGCGACGGGGAATGGGGCGATCCAGTCTTCAGCGCAACGTCCGCGCGTACAGTCTGCCCCTGCAGGGCAGGATTCTGGTGACTTCCGCGAGCAGATTTCCGGGATTCTGCTGCAGCAAAAGGAACGGCTGGACGCGATAGAATCAACTTCTAAAAATGGAATGATGATCCTTTCCAGTCAGTTACAAAGCGCTAATGAACAAATTAAAAATCTGAACAATCAGGTTCAGGAACTGAAAATGAAAGCCGCTGGTTATGGGCCTTCATTTGGTAATCAGAGTGGAACAATTTCCGGTGCAACGTCACAGGCATTACCTTTGTTGAGAGGTTTTTCAATTAATGATTTATCTGGCGATCTTGCTTGGGTAAAATACAAAAACCAGACGTATGCTGTGAAGGTCGGAAGTCAACTTGGCGGAGTCACCATTACAGGTATCGATACTGAAAATAGAATCGTTACAACAAGTAAAGGCCTTATCCGCTAATCAGGACCTAAAAAGGCGAAACTATGGATTTAGAATCGGTATTAATTCAGGTTGCTAACGGTGGTCAGGAACCGCTGACAAGGCTAATCATAGGTGTCGCTGCAATCGTTGGGATCATTGGTGTTATTGGATATCTGATGAGCCTGCGGAAGCAGGCCAGGCATTCTACCAAAGGTGTTGAAGTTGGCAGAATTTTTGCCGGGATCATCTTCTGTGTATGCCTCATCACGCTGAAAGCACAGATGAACTCAGGCGGTGCCACTTTAGGATTTGGCGATGTCAGTTTCGGACCCGTCAGTTATGCGAGCGAATCTACGTTTGGCATGGGAGCCGCAGCAGTCAACGCAGTGCTGGGGATTGTTAGAATTCTCGGTGCATACTTTTTTTACAGGGGTATTAAGGGGTTGAAAGACTCTTACCTTGAGGGCCATACGGAGCTGTCAGCTTCGGGCACGAGAGGGGCATCCATTGTGAAAATTGTATGTGGACTACTTCTGATGTTCGATACACAAACGCTCGATGCGTTGCAGAGCACATTAAACATTCACTGGTAATCAAAAAGGATACTTTATGAAAATTGTTAAATTTATCAAAGACAAGGCGTTATCTGCATCCATCGCAGCGTATCAGCTGCGCGGAACGGTAGCAAAATCGTTAGTGGTATTGCCGCTGGCATTGCTGAGCAAAGAGGCTGCAGCTGAAACGACTATCTGGGAAAAGATCAATACCTTCACGGAAGGTATGGCCAGTACCCAGCCTGGTCTGATTACCGCTGGTAAAGTGGTTGGTGTTGTCTGCTTCATCGTAGGTCTTGTTGCTCTGTGGCTCAAAAACAAACGCGGGAAAGATATCAGTGGCGGCTTCATCTTCTGGTCAATGGTTGTTGGAGCCTGTCTGGTCGGCCTGACCGCATGGATCTCTTCTGTTGGTTCAACTGTTGGTGTTGACGCAACCCTGTAATGTCCTTTCGGCCCCGCCTTGCGGGGCCAATACCGGAGTTCCCCCATGAAAGATTTTAAGCTCACCAGGAATGAACAACCTGCCAGATGCCATGTGTGCGGGATAAAGAGCAAAGATGTTTTCTCCCTCGCAGAAGATGGACAGAAAGAGAGAATGCTTTGCTCTGTATGCCTGTCGCTCGAACACCCGGAGAAAATGAAACTAGAGACTCAAACCGGACTTCTGCTGAAGAGAAATACAAACCGAAAACTCTACAGCCTGTTGTTTCGTTCAATTGCAAAGGCGGAAAAGTCAACGGACGATTCTTACCGTGAAAAGGCACAGAAACTTAAACAGATATTGCTCAGTACAACTGACGTAGTTCTAAACGAAACCGGCAGTGATGATGGATACGATTTACTGCACCTGATAAAAAAACACCATCAGTTACTTCCCATGAATTTTGACGATGAGTTTGTCACTTCTGTCGCAGAGTCAGACGAATTGCCGGATGTAAGTGACTGGAATGAAATTTACAAGGGTAAGAGAGGTTTTAAATGATTTCTTTCTTTGAGGATGTGATCGAAGGTATCTCACGCAATCTTACGTCAAATGACTCGTTAAAATACTGTGATTTGACAACGGTTGTAGGGCTTACGTCGCAGGATCGCGTTGAGCATCCTGAAATCAGGGCTCCGTACATACTGACCACGAAGAACAACGATTTTCTTACCGTTATTGAGATTCAGGGCGCTAAATCATCGTTTGACGAGAAGTCGTTTAATGACTTCATCATGCACCTTTCAAACTCGTTGTCGAATTCCTTTATTAACAGTGGCCATAAGCTGTCTGTGGTGTTTGAGCGCGACTTTACCAAGAACCAGGAAGAGCTGAATAATGTTTATAAACCGCAGGTAGCAGCAATAGAGCGCCTGCAGATAGACATTAAAGACCTGATCGCCGATGACGCAAAAAAAATCGCTGCCCATTACAGCCGTGAACGCGCTTACATCGTGCTGTATACCTCGAAGGGGATGATTGCGAAGGATGAACTTAAAAACGAGCAGGCAAAAGCTGCCGGCGTTATGAAGGATATCCCGCAGACTCGCTTCAGTCAGAACCCAATCGAATTTCAGCTTGAAGGTTTGAAGATCACGCATGACGCGATGCTTTGGCGGCTGATTGGTATGCTTCAGGGGGATGATGAGTCGGGGATGGGGCTTCTGGTTGATGTCCTCGATGTCAAACACGCCGGCGCAATGATGCGTCAGATGCTGTTCCGGAACTCAACATCAGAAAACTGGTACCCTCGCACGCCGTTTGACCAAAATCTGCGAGTCTATGGCGCTCCACGGAAAGGCAATATCGACTCAGTGCTGCCGCCGCGGCTGAATATCCAGATCATGGAAGGGGAACTGGAAGAAGATGGTGGCCTGATTTACTGCGATGGCAAGTATTACGGTTCTGTTGCCCTTGAGTTGCCACCACTTCACCCTGTCAAATTTAAGCAGTTATTCAACGCGATTAACCGGAAAATCCCGTACCGGATAAAATATGACTTTATGGGCGGGGGCAAAAAAGCATTGTTCTGGCCATCAGTGATCGTCTCTTTCCTTCGTTTCATTCCCTCACTCGGTACTATCGCGCGTGATATGGATTATGTCGGGGCCCAGAGCGAAACCGATCCAACGGCTATCATGGCCATCAACTTTGCCACCTGGGGTGACACTAAGGATGAAGCCAAACGCAACCTGGCGGCTTTAACTAAGGCGATTGAAGGCTGGGGTGTATCAGGTGTGTCCAAGACATATGGCAATCCAGGTAGCGCACTGATTGCATCCGTTCCGGGGCTGACGACGGCCACACCTGGCTCATTGCATTATCCGCCGTTGAGTGAAGGCTTGCGGATGTTACCTTTTGAACGTCCGGCCAGTCCCTGGCATGGTAAAGGCAATATCAACTTCATCACGCTCGATGGCAAGCTGTTCCCCTATCAAATCGCCAGTCCCCTGCAGGAGAAATTTACCGATGTCATCACCGGTGTTCCAGGTTCCGGTAAAAGCGTGCTGGCCAACCGCCTTAACCTGAGTTCGATTTACCGGGCTGATAAAAAACTGCCTTATCTGACTATCATTGATAAGGGCTACAGTGCAAAAGGTATCGCCGATCTGATTAGCGCTGAGCTGCCGTCAGAGAAACGTCACCAGATTGCCAGTATCACCCTGAACAATGACGAATCGCACTGTATTAACATCTGCGATACGCAGTTAGGTTCAAGGTATCTGACGCAGTTTGAGGAAGTATTCTTAAAGCAGATGCTTAACGCATTCTGTATTGATCCGGCAATTGGCCAGCCGCCAGATGCAATGAGCGTTGGCCAAATCGTCAGTAAGGTTGTATCAAACGTATACAAAGCAAAAGCGCATTCAAGTGCTAACTTGTTTAAGTATAACGACCCGGTGATTAATGAAGCTCTGAAAGAATCAGGTCTGGATAAAGAGCTCGGTGAAGACTGGTTTGAAAGAGCTACATGGTGGGAAGTCGTTGATAAGCTGTTTGCCAAAAAATATCTTCATGCTGCGACGGTTGCTCAGCGTTATGCTGTGCCAACTATTCACGATTTTATTGCTGAACTACAAACTGAATCATTTAAAAACCAATACGCTGACGTAAAAGTTAATGGGAGTGAGCCTGTAGTAGGCTTCGTTGCACGTTGTTTCCAGGCTGCAGCAGCTGAGTATGCCATTTTCTCTGGGATCACGGTTTATGATTTCAGCCCGGAGACTCGCATTGCGATCCTGGATATGCAAAACGTCCTCGGTGACAGAACGACACCTGCAGGTAAGCTCAAGTCCGGCATTATGTATCTTTTTGCGCGCCAGATGGCTGTGCGTAACTACTACCTGCCTCAGTCCGCAGAAACCTTCATTCCTGCTTTACCGGAGCAGTACAGGGCATATCACCAGGCGCGCATCAGGGAGCTTTCAGAAGAAGTTAAACATACCTTTTATGATGAGTGTCATAACTTTGCCGGCATCGACTTTATCCAAAATGCGCTGAATACCGCTGACCTTGAAGATCGTAAATTCAACGTCCGTACTGCGTTCTCGTCTCAGTATCTGAGCCATATGCCTTCGAGTGTGCTTAAAACCATGAACAGCCTGTTTATGATGCGCCTGACGGAAGGGGATGAAGAGTATCTGAAGCAATTAGAGATCAACATCCCGGCCGATATCCTGCGTCGTTTCAGACAGCTTCCGCAAGGGGTTTATCCGGACGGAAGTGGTACTGCATTCCTCGGTATTTTTAAAACAAAACGTGGTCTTATTTGCCACATTCTGAAAAACACATTAGGTCCAAAACTGCTTTGGGCTTTGAACTCATCTGCAAAAGACAGAGCGCTCAGAGATGTGCTTTATGAAGAGCTTGGAACGAAAAAAGCAAGGGAAGAATTAGCAAATAGATTCCCTATGGGAAGTGCATCAAGTATCATTGATGAAATGGTGGTCAATCAGGGTGGTGAGCGTGATTCTGAAGAAGAATCACAAACTATGGCGATGAAGCTCGCTAAAGAAATCATTTCTGATGTGAGAAGGGGATTCAGATGATAAAAATCGGAAAAGCAAAACGGTCAGTGATGGCCGTTTCAATTCTGGCCTTCAGCGTACAGTCAGCATTTGCCTATACGGTCAACGTTAACAGCAGCATTCCCATCTCAACGCAGGTTATGCCGGCGTTGAGCACAGCTAATGGCCTGTTAGGTAATATCCAGGCCACGCTGATTAACATTGGTACGGCAATCAGCCAGCAGGGCGATCGCCAGGCAGCATTAATGCAGCAGGTGGCTGAAACTAACCGACAGTTCGAAGTCGAGCAAAAACGTAATGACCGGCTGCTGCAGGCACAGGATAAGTACCGTGTTCCGGATGATATATGTGCGCAGTCTATTGGCGGTGGCGCCGCGGGGGTATCCTCTGCGGCCGCTGGCGGTCAGCGAACGCTGGGAAGCGCCAGTTCTGCGAAAGATGTTAAGGCTATTTTTGAAGTGCCGGCACGCGCAACCGACGTGGATGCATCTTCAACGGCCGAAGTTCACAGCCAGTACTGCGACAGTTCGGATTATGCTGCATTTGGCGGGACTTCATTCTGCCCAAGTGTATCTGACATGCCGCGGGCAGATACGTCGCTGAGCTCGTTGCTTTATGGCGCCGGCAAAGAAGGCAAGGCACCTGATCTGACGTTTACAGATGAGCAGACAGATGCGGCGCTGCGCTATATGAAAAATACCGCGTTGCGCAGTGCTGGTCGTCAGCTGAGTCGTGGGGAAGTTAAAGGCGCCAGCGGGCGAATTTACCTGGGCATGATTCAGCAATACCAGGCGCTCACCGACGCGGCCGCACAACCTCAGATGGAAATGATCGCCAACTCTAAACCGAACCCGGCCACTGATGCCGCGCTTGCAGATGCGCGCAAAGTGCCGGAAGTCGAATCCTATTTCCAGGCGACGGCCAGTAACAGGGCGAAACAGCTTAACCGTATGTCTGCCAGAGAGTTTGAGGAATTCGAAGTAGGTCGCCGTTACAGCAACCCTGCTTACCAGGCGACGTTGACCAACAAGAACACCGAAGATTTGATGCGTGAGCAAATCAATATCGCCAATCTGAACAACTGGTTAGTGTTGAAAACCAAACAGCAGCTGGAGAAACAAAATGTGCTGCTTGGCCAGATCCTGGCGAACGACGCATATCAAACATACAAACCGATGCTGGCAGCACAGCTGGAGAGTGTGAACGCGGGAGTATCCAGAAAATGACAGACGAAAATAAAACAGGGGAAGAAGTTACAAAATCCCCCGGCCGCATGAAAAAAGCGGTTTATCATATTACCGGAATTAGTGATATTCAGTTTATGTGGAAATCACTAAGGGAATCTATCAGCCTGCTCAATGAGCGGGCTTCTTTCGTTAAGAAGCAAATCAAAAATTTGGAAGCTCCGGACGAAAAATCAGCTTCGAATCAGTCGTTTGAGGATGTTGTTAAAAAGAGTTCTATCCCCTTAGAACAGCATCTAGCTAAAGCCGGTAAGTATAAAAAATATTGGTTATGTTGCTTCTTTATAGCTGTTTTTGTTGCCCTGTTTTTAATCGCTGGCTGTGTAAAATTGATTGTTAATACTGAATACAATGTAAGCCTTCTGAAGGTGACATTAACACTTGGTTTAATGTTTGCTGTTTGTATCTACTCGTTCGTAAAAGCAATGACTTATGAATTTTTAGGTTGGCAATTACGCAATGAGGCCCATTCTGAAGAAGAATTCGGTACATTGAGACATTTTATTAACGATAACGGTGTGCGCAATACATTTAATTTTGAACAAGCTGGCCAGATTCGGGGGGCGCATGAATAAGTCAAGAAACTCATTGGTCGCATTGTTGCCGCTATCGCTTTTCATTACCCCGGCATATTCTGCAGATCTGGGAATTGATAGTATTACAGAGGCTGCTAAACGGTCTGGTGATTTGTCACGTCAGATGCTGCATACCGTTTTTGGTGAAGTGGTAAATAATCCTTTCAGTCCGTCAGGTGATGGGTTGTTAAATAACGTATTTTTCACAGTGAATGAGGTTATCGCCATATTAGCGCTGATTTATATGGCGATAATCAGTATTAAAAAACTACATCAGGCAGGGCAACTTGGGAAGTTTATAGAGGGTGATGGGAATAATGCCTTCAATTTTGTTAAAACAACATTCGGCTGGCTCCTTTTGGTTCCAACTGTTGTTGGATGGTCCGTTGCACAACTGCTCTTCCTGTGGTGTGGGTCAATCATAGGTGTAGGTTCTGCCAATGTTATTGCAGATAAAACAGCGTCGGAACTAGCGAGTGGCAAAGCTGTTTATATAACGCCAGTTATGCCAGAAATGGCTTCTGTGGCTAAAGGAATGTTCGAAATGAACTTGTGCGCTCTTGGTGTCAATCAAGGGTTAGCTCAGATGGAGGCTTCAGGCCAACATTATGAAAGTAATAGCCAGATGAAGTTTAATACTGGTGATTCTAGTTACTCAATTTCAGTTGACAATGGTTCTGCTGTTTGTGGGACTGTTAAATTACCACAAAAACCTACAGGTTGGACTTCGGTATTCTCCAGTGGTTACGCTGATTCTGTTTATGCAGTTCAACAGCAGGCTACAGACTCGCTTTGGAGTAAGATGAAGAATACAGCAGAGCAATTTAACTCTGCTTATATGTCTAAAATGCGTTCCGGAGATGGGCAGCTGCCTGACGTTGAAACTGCAATTCAGACAGCAGCAAGAGATTACCAACAACAAGTACAGCAAGCTGCAGACAATGCTGCCGGAAGCAATGATATGCTCCAGAAAATGGAGTCGGATATAAAGGAAAAAGGCTGGCTATATCTTGGTATTTATTATCATACCCTGGCAACTGCTAACACTGAGCTGAAGGACGTTGCTAATCTGAAACCTATTGTATCAGGGATAAGTGGTGATGGTGATGTAGGTTCTACGGACTATTATAAAGGTCTGTTCCAGGCATATCATTCACAACTGAAAAACAGTACCTACACTCCCCCTTTAGGTACTGCTGATAATGCTTTAGCTCAGAACATTGACAATAAAGGCATCGAAGAAGCGGCAAAAAGTGGTGATGCAGATTCGTTGATTACCAAAATTTTCAACTTTAATGTTACTTCATGGCTTGCCACTAGAAACTACGGCACTGGCGATGGATACAGCGATGTAACGAATCCCTTGTTGAAAATGAAAGCCATTGGTGATTACACGATGTTTACTGCTGAGAGTGGTCTAGCTGCTTGGGGAGCTGTTAATGTCGCAATGAGTGTTGCAGATGGTAATAACGCTGCTGGAATGGGGGCGGGATTACTTAATTTCTTCACTTCAGGTAAGGATATTATTAAGGGTGTAATTAAAACTGCGGCTCCGATCGTATACATGATTTTAGTCGCTCTGTTCTGTATAGGGTTAACGCTTTCAATTTGGCTTCCATTTGTGCCATTTATCTATTGGTTTGTCGCAATGGCGGATTGGTTAGTTACTTTGCTGACTGGTATCGTTGCATCTTCATTGTGGGCCGCTACCCATATTAACATTGGCCAAACTAATGAGGACCGGTCAACGTATGGATATATTTTCCTGATAGATGTGATGATTCGACCACTGTTGATGGTAATGGGGTTCATTTTTGCATCATTGGCCATTGTGGCTCTTGGCACCGCGCTTAACTATATTTTCAAAACAGCAATGGAAAATGTACAGGCAGATTCAACAACTGGCCTTTGGTCAATGATAGGTATCCTTTTTGTCTATGCAAGGATGTGTACAGGTATGGTCGCTAGGGTATTTGCATTACCTGCAAGGATGCCTAACTACGTCATCAGCTGGATTGGTAACAAGCATAACGATTCAATTCTTGGTGATATGCAGAATCATGTTCACGACCTGTTTGCTGCATTTGGTCGTGGAGCTAAAAATACAGGTGGACGTCCTTCTGGGCCGAAGAACTTCAACCCAACCAATACGGTTGATAAAGACAAAGATGGTATAGCGGGGGCGTGATATGAAAGGATATTCGTATACTGTTGTCGATAACAACATGGCTAAATCAAAAGGTGTTGGCTACTATCTGTCACGCCTGTCTGTAGCCATAAGTATAGTTATTTTAACAATAAGTCTTCCGTTGACTGTATATTCTGGCTTTCTTACTTTAGGTGGAAGCCTGGCATTGGCGTGGTTTGTTGCTCTACTTGTTTTCGATGCCATGCTGATCACATATGTTGTACGCCAGGTAAAAAGTAAGGGAGTCAAAAAGGTCGTTGCAGGCATGAGAGTTTATGGATGCTTTAATCCATCGGCTAAAGAGGAACAATACATGCCGGCTCAGAAAACATATTTTGGTATAGATATGGACTCCGGTGTTGTTGGGATTGCTGCCCTTTATGCTGTACAGGCCTCTATTAAGCAAAAGAGAATTTTGTTTGAGGCCGAGACAATTGAGTCTTGGGAGTATACTGATAGTAAACTTGTCGTAAATCTTCGGAACCGACATGTGCCTACTGTTGAAATAATCTTGCTCAATGCCGGCCTAGCATATCGCCAGCTGGAAATGTTAACCAGGATGCATGAGCAACATAAAAAATACAGGGGTGAAAAATATCTCCAGTGGCGAAAGACTATGCTTGATGAAGGTTGGATGCTACCACGAACGTATTGATGTTTACTTCCAAACCGCCTGAAAAGGCGGTTTTTTCATGTATACTCAGGTGGTTATAGTCGTATGCTGTGGGAGGAAGAGTGAACAGAGTTACTGAGCGCCAGGAACAGAAGAGTAACCCGGAGTTCCAGAGAGAGTACCGGAACCGTATCCGGGAAACACACGACCAGTTAAACCTTTATCTCCCCAAAGATGCAAAAAGAATGTTGATAGAGATCACAAAAGTTAAAAAACTCACTCAGGCTGAAGTCATTGAATTTCTTGTCAAAAGCTATTACGACGGATTGAAATTTGACGATTCTGAAGAGTGATCTTACTATGTAAAAGCGGGTTCGCAGGTATTGCCCCGCTTAGAAACGCATGATATGTTAAGCGGCGTTTACATAACCTTACGGGGTTATTACTGAATTTAGCACGGGAAGAGCGGCCCGGAGATGTACCGCTTAGGAGTGGCAGGAGCCACAAAAAGTAAAACCCCCTGATCCCTGTTGGAAACTTTGGCCGGTCTCTCAGGAATCAGGGGGTGCAAACTGCCCACTGGCAGAAAGGATTATAGCAAATGCGTAACCTATTGCAATACAGCCCGGCCAATATGTGCAGGGGCTGGTGAATCAAAAGAATCCATACCTACAGCTTTCTGACATTGAGTCAGTAGAAGGTCTTTCGCCGGAGTTCATCTCCTGGCTTGAAAGCCAGTCCCCTAAAGAATCGCCCCTGCAGCTGCTTCTCGATGAAGGCACCAAGCCCGTGCGCAAAACCCGCCGTCGTCGCGGTACGCACTCAACGGCGTGTCTCTGCCCGGAGCCCAGCTGGTACCGACCGGACAATTTCAAAAAGCTCCCTGGCCAGCTTGGCCATGCCTACAACCGCCTTGTTCGCCGCGATCGCAAAACGGGCGCGTTAAGTCTGCGTATGCGGATCAGCCGCCACCCGTACTTCGTGCAGCTGCGCGAGCAGGCTGGCCGGAAGCGCGACTTCCGCCCGGAGCGGGAGAAATTACTCGATGCGATTGTGCCGCTCCTGGTCAGCACCGTTGACCGGGCTACCCATATCGACACTATCAACCTCAGTAAAATGGCGTGGCAGCTCAGCGAAAAGGACAGCGAAGGGAACGTGATCCGGAAAGTGACGGTACCGCGGGTTTGCCGGCTGCTGCAGCACATGATGGAATTCGGGTTACTGGCGCTGCCTGAAGGCGTCACATGGGACCCGTTTAACCGCAAGTGGTTCCCCAAGCATGTCGTGCTGACGGAACGCCTCTGGAAGATGATCGGTGTTGATCTCGATAAGCTGTATGCGGAGCAGGCCGAACAGGTGGCCGCTGAAGCTGCAGGCTGGATAACCCGTGATGAACATGGCCAGGCGGAAGAAATCTCTGTTAAAGCCGCGCGCCGGCGCTGGTATGAAAAAATGATGCACGCCACGCTGGTTCGCCGGCGTGAAGCCGCCCTGAAGGGTAAGCGCGAGAAGAAGCAGAAAGCGCTGGCAGAACAGCCCTATGACGACCGGGCTTACGCCATGTCCGTTCATCTGATACGGACGCTGCCGAAAGACGAACTGCACGCGCTGTCGCCTGAGCAGTTTACCCAGCGAGTACGCAGCCACCTGTATCAGCTCGATCTGGGGCTGGAGAGGGAATCCGGTCCCCCTGATTATCACTGATTTTCTCCCCCTGTAATTCTCTTACCGCCGCCTGGCGGTTTTCGTGCTGGCCAGCCGGCGCGACCTGCTCAAATTTCCTCCAGTTTTAACGTGTGGCCATCGTGATTTTTTGACGTTCTGGCGCCGCCGGTGGATAACCGGCAGCGAGATCACCACTATCCACAGTTATCCGCAAAGGAGGAAATAAAGTCACCTGCAATCGTGGTCAATGCAAGCTGCAATACACTCTTAACTTCTTTAAAAAGATCTTTATTCAATAAAGAGATCACTGTTATTCAGGCTCAATTTTCTGTGGATTATGGGAATATGCCTGGCCTTTCAGCGCCGCTTCGCGGCACGACGGCCAGAATGGTCGCTATGCTCCCAGGTTAGCACCCGGCAAATGCCGGGCAGGGTGGTCAGCAGAAACCTCCAGGGCGGATTCTTCTTTGCCCCACCGTGCTTTTCCCCGCCGAGCCAACGGCTCGGCAGAAAAAAGCATGATGGATGATGTAACTAAGAACACCCCCGTAAGACGGCAGGGCTGCGACACGCACCCCTGACGTCAACGCTACTACCCACGCGCCCGGTGTGCCGCAAACGTCACACCGCCCGCTCGCAGTAGCCAGGGGGTAATGTGGCCACAGCGTCACCTGCAGGGCAGGTCTGGCAGGAAAATCGTCTGCTATGGCGTGCAATGCCTTTCAGGCAATCGACACCAGTGTCAGCTGTGAGTTTTAAAATTAACAGGGAAAAGAGGATCGATTTAGCCGCGGTTATCCACGTCAGCCGCTCGCAGGCGCGTTAAACAGGGTGAAGACAGGGGAATGTTGCTCTTTTTGCAGTGAAGGCCACAGAGAGCGTTTTAGGCGCTTATTTGAGGAAATGCGATTTCTGCCAGAATGGAGGCACAAAAAAACCCGACTGGTGAGATCGGGTTTTCATGTTTTGCCCCGGATGGAGGCGGGAACACCTAAACAATTGACGGTTAAATATTACGCCATGAGTGCAGTAAATGCAAACCACCCTGAATAGGGTATACTACGCGGGTCAATCTGTTGACGTTCTTCTCCAGCCCCCGCTTACGCGGCGTGAACGGTTTAAAGCCCTGGTTGAAAGACAGGTGGTGCTGTTTCAATGCCCTGGCTGGAGTGGGAACATCTAAACAATTGACGTGAGGTAGCCGCTGTGACAGGCAATGTAAGGGCGATCAGCGGTGTTCCTGCTCTGTATGGAGCAAACGGATGATTAACTTGTTAATCGTCGTTCTGCGGGCAGTTGTTGCAGTGTCTAACGCTGTGATAGCGGTCCTGGAGCTGATCCGGCAGTATTTTGACTGACCGGAAACGTAACTAAAGGCGGGGGGACCACTCCCCGCCTTTTAACAGGGTTACATCTCGATCATCGGGAACAGATCGTCTTCCTGGTGGTAAAGCACGTCGTCCGTTTCCGTTCCATCAAGCCATTCAGCGAACAGTTCAAACAGGCACACCGACATTTCCTCCGGTGAAATTGCGCCACACTGCAGCTCGTAGAAGACCTCAATTTTTTCCAGCAGGCTGTTGGCCGCTTTGTCGTACCCGAACAGCTTGATTGGCGGGAAGTGCATTGCATCCGGGTTCGTTTCCGCCAGTTCATCATCCTTGCGTTCCGGATAGATGCTGTACAGCGTCGCCGGCGATGGCGGTAATACCTCGATAAAGCGGTTTATCCGCATCGGCAGCTCGCTGGAAAACTTCTCATTGTCCGGAATGTAAAACGCGGCGCTGCGTACCAGGGCATCCTGGAAAGAAATTACCCCCTGACCTTCGGTCTGCTTACGCAGCTCACGAATGTTCACGCGGTCCTTTTCACGGATTTGGTACAGATCCCCTTCCCGGACCGTTTTGGAAAACGTGCCGTGTTCCGCTTCCTGCCCGGAGAGCTCTGAATAATAGTCCTGGCCGACGGTTTCGCGCAGTATTTCAAAGGTTTTCCGGTCTTCAATCGACTCAAAATATTTCACGCGGGTGTTGGCGATCAGCGAATCCACCTCGCCGTTCGCGCCGCGGGCGAGTGACGGGTGATCCTGGGAGGAAAATACGCCCATTTTTTCCAGTGAACGCATCTGCGCACTCAGCGTATCCATACCGCTGGTGAAATACTGGCCCAGCTCGTCATAAATAAGCCCGTATGGCGCCTGATTATTCAGCGCGTGAGTGAGCAGGACTTCCTCTTTTTTCCCTTCCAGCTGGTAGCCCAGGTCCTTACTGATGGTCATTCGCTGCAGCGTCACATATAAACGGCCAAGCGTGGCCGCTTCACCGCGTGACAGCTCCAGCGACGGGATCATGACGATGAGAATGCGGTCATTGTGGAAAATATCGTCCATCCGGATATCGCCGCTGTCTTCCGGAAAAACATGGCCATAAGTTTCATTGAACAGGGAGAGCGTCTTCAGGAACTGACGGCTCATGTAGTTATGCTGTTCGAAGGCGCGGGCTTCCCACGTTTCCGGGTATTCCGCGTTGGCCAGCAGGAAGCCTGGTGTATTTTCCAGATAACTTTCCAGCGCGGCGTAACCCTCGCTGTGCCAGCCGTTTTTCTTTGCCTCAACGTACAGCGCGGCCATTGCCGGCAGCGACATGTTTTTCTGAATAGTGCGCTGTGACAAAAGCAGTTCGCCGCGGGCGCGCTTATAACACAGGGCATTGATCAGCGCCGACATCATGGCTTTTGCCGTATCCTGCCACTGTGCCGAATCCCCGCCCACCTGGGGGAGCATGGATTCCATCAACTGGATGATGAAGGTCGGCGGGGCAACGCTGAAGAGGTTGACTGAGTTGGATTGCGCGGGGATGCTTTCCTGCTTCACCAGGTTCACGAACCTGTCAATACTGCCGGTCAGCAGGTTGAGGACGTAATAATCATCCTCACGGCCGAAACGGCGCGCCAGCGACCAGGTGGCGAAGGCCAGCTTGTTATCTGCTTTACCGTCTGAGAGGCAGTAGCCACGGCACCAAAGCAGGAAGTTAACGATAAACCCATAGAAGGTTTCGGTTTTACCCGACCCGGTGGTACCAAAAAATACCATGTGGCGCAGCAGGTCCGTCATGTTCAGCCACAGCTCGCGGCCGAACAGGCGTCCCCGCTCATACCCGACATATAAAATTCCCTTCGCTTTCTTTCGCTCCCGGACCTTATGCGGGATGCGAATGGGCCCCAGACGGTATTCCGCCTGGGTTTCCGTGGTCAGGGTGTCGTCGAACATTTCGCAGTCTTTCGGCATTCGCAGCGGTGGCCGGAATTTACGATCCGTGAATGCCACCATCAGCGGCGGTAGGATGAGGATGCTCAGCAGCATGGTAAAGGGGAGAAACAGACCCAGCACGGTCAGTATGGCCAGCAGGCCAAACTGTACGTTCGGAGTGAGGAACCACTCCATGAACGAACCATCCGGGCGGATGACTTTTTTACTGTCTACAGATTCCTGTTGCATAGCGGCTCCGGGTTATTCTCCTATCGCCTGCTGCAGGCGGGCATCGTCTTTGACGACGGAAACCGGGATCACATCACCCGAATCGGCAACGATGGACGGGGTGCCGATAAACCCGAATTTCGCAAATGCCATATTGTTCGCGTCAACCAGGCGGGCGCCGGTGGTATCCGGGGCTGTTTTCGGATCGTCAATTTTCGGGTTCATGGTGGTGTATCCCATGTTAATCGTGTCTTCCCAGCTTTTCAGTCGGGTATCTTTCCCGGTATCAAGTACAGGAGCGGCGCGGACCATCGAGCGCAGGTCGCCATAAACGGACACGGGGAAAATCTCGACGTTATAGCGTTTGCTCAGTTCCTGCAGTCGGGGTTCCAGCGCGCGGCAGTGCGGGCACATCGGATCGGAAAACACATACAGGGTGTGTTTATGCCCGGTTGAAAGCGAGATCGTAAAGCGTCCGCTGGTGACGGCATCTTTCAGTGACAGCAAGTCGTTATCAGTCAGTTTTTTAGGGGCTTCAGGTGCTGCCTGAACCTGCAGCTGCTCCGGCGCAGTGGCCGGCTGCTGCAGACCCGGCGCGGGAGCATACGAGTTTGCCTGCAGTGGCTGTGCCGGCTGATGCATATTCATCAACGCGCCGTTGATGGAGACGATAAAGCCCAGCGCGGCAACTGGCCAGAAGATAAAGTTAGACAGCCGGCGCACGGCATTGAGTCCGCGCTGCTGTTTCAGCTTTTTACGGATATTGTTCAGCGCCTCGATGGCCTGATATTCGTTTTCAAAGCGGAACAGCTGCACCGCTTCACCAGAAAACGTATTGTGCGTCAGGATGTGGCCGCTGCCGGCATCATGGCCAAGTCCAAAATGACAGGCTGACAGGGGGAAGGAGTGCAGGGCTTGTTCCTGGTAGTTTCCGTCAGCGGAAAGATAAAGTGTGTTGCGATCGGTTTTTACGGTGAGTTTCATACTTCCTCGCTTAGAGTTCCAGGTGATCGGGACGGGTTGCCGGCTGAGGTTTAGCCGGCGTCGGTTCATCGTCTGTCAGTCGCAGACTGTTGTTCGGGGTGTCGTGCGGAGCTGCAGGCGGCGTAGCCGGCTCGTCTTCCGCTTCAGCGTCAGATTCAAATGCAAATGGCGGTATAACATCTTCCTGCCAGTGAGCGACCGGAATGGCGGGATCGCGGCGGTCAATATGGCGGTAATGGAGCAGATCCAGCTCAAGGCCCAGCACGGCCGCCCGCACGGTCGGCGGGAATTTCGCCGCCTTTTCTTCATCGAGCGTCAGCCGGTAACTTTCGCACTGACTCCAGGCAATAACGCCACCGCCCTCAATGAAGAACTTCCCGCGGCCGGCGCTTGAAAGTGCATACCATAACGTGCGGTCCACGCCTTTCAGCCACCGGAAATTTGCGGATGGCAGCTGCAGGTCATCATCGAACAGCGCGTAGAGTAGCGAACGGGAGCTGCGGCGCCCCTTTGCAAATTCTCTGAACGCTTCGCACTGGCTGGCGACGGTCCAGAGCCCGGCGGCCAGCGAATAATCAGGGAAGCCGTCTTTGGTCCGCAGGCAGGAACGGTTGAGATCGTCGAGAATGGATTTAGCCGTTGGCCGGTCGCCCATAAACCGCAGATGTACAAACGAGGCAGCGAGTGCTTTTTCCCAGGGCGCCAGGGAAAGGGCCGCCCCTTCGGGAGCCAGGTTTACCTGTGACAGGAAGACCTTATGTGCGGCTTTTTTACGGAGGCGGCGTTTAGCGGTATCAATCAGGTTATGTTCCTGGGCAAACTCAACAGGTGACTGCGCGCTGCGTGCTTCTTCCGGATCTTCATTCAGCAGCAGCTGATCGAGGTGGCCAAACCGGGCGAGGATATGGGCGATCCCCGGATAGTTTTTTACCATCACCCAGGGCAGGTTCCGGATGGTCAGTTTACGGGTCAGACGGTAGTAAGGATTGCGTGAGATAACCCAGACGAACAGCCCGATGATTAAAATGAACAGGGGAAAGAGCACGCTGGCCGTGTCGTTCATCACGCTGATAAAGTCCCACAGCGAAACCTGGTGGTTATACCGCGCCGCCGACAGCAGCATGTCCCGGCGCTCGGCCGCATTACCCGGTGTAATGGCGTCCGGCAGTACACCGTAGATCCAGTAAAGCAGGCGACAGGCTCCGTAAATCACATAATCACGAAAGCCAAACCACATCACTGTGATCATGATGAGAAGGGCCCCGATAATCATCAGGCCATCATCCCCTCCCCCTTTCCGTTGTGGCTGGTTTTGCATCAGAACCTCAGAGAATTTTGGTAAACCTTCCCGATATACCAGGCCTTACGCGCCGGCGTGTTGGAGTGATAGCGGCCGACACCCTGCCAGAAATCCCCCCCTTCGAGAATGATGTTGTATTTGAGGATGTAGGCACTGGCCATTGCAGAGGCGCAGAAGTCATGCTGCAGCTGCTCCGCTTTTACGCCAAAATCGGACGCCAGCTTATTCGCCCAGATGGTGTTTATCTGGAATGCGCCGTAATCGTAAGTGCCGTTTTTGTTTTTATTTTTCATTCCCGGTTTTCCGCCTTCAGTCAGCCACAAGGCGAGGAATCCACGGAGAGGAATGTGATAAATCTGTGCTGCTTCAACCATGCAGGTTGGCAGCGGGATTGAGGGCGGGGCATCAACCATAACAATCTCCTAATGATTTCTATTTCGAGTAAAAAATATACCATCAAAAGGAGATTTTTTTAAATCATTTTGGTACGGATAATTGAGAGGCTGTCAAAGGGATTTTATTTGCCTTCGACAGAGACAATATTGCCCTCGTTCGCATTTTCCCATGTCGGGATTTCGCCACTCAGCGTGCAGCGGAGTGTTTCTTTTCCGACGGTAAGTGGTGCGCCACTGCTGTAGTAATGACTTTCATACAGGCAAGAGGTTTTCTTTTGTTCCGGGGTCAGTGTAATACCGGCATCCTGATCCTTTGCCAGCAGTTGTACAAGATGTTGGTTTGTCTGTACCTGCTCACCCAGAATGCTGCTCAGTAAAGAATCGGTTTTCGGCGCGGATACGCTCTGAGCAAAGGCACTGCAACTGATTACGGATGCAGCCAGAATAAGAGCAATCTTCGTGTTGAATTTCATTTCACTTTCTCCATTAAAAAAATCGGCAATCATTTTCTGGATCATTTAAATTAAGTCTGAAAACCGGCCTGAGTGTCAAGCCGATTCTGTTTAAAAATTGACAGGGGATAAAATGATTCAGTCACGTAATAAATATCTGCAGTTTATGCTGGTTATGCTGGCAGCCTGGGCCATTGCCTGGGGGGCCCTGTTTTGGGGTCGTCTCAGAAAACGGAATCTATGGTCACTCCCGTTTTTGCAACACCGAT
>NZ_JACASJ010000190.1:0-4475 GCF_013391025.1 Enterobacter sp. SECR19-1250
CAGTCCGCCGTTCTACCGACTGAACTACAGAGGAATCGTGTGAACGGGGCGCATATTATCGATGCTACCCGGTGTTGTCAAAGGCAGAATGCAGATTTCCGATCGTTTGCCGATTTATTCAACATTTCGCACATTTGTCAGGCATTGTGCCGCGGATATTTCCAGAGCCAGCGCCCACTTACCATACGCCAGTAGAACAATGCCCCACGCACGGCCCAGTCAAGGAACATCCCCAGCCAGACACCGACGACCCCCATACCGAGCATGACCCCCAGCGTATAACCCGCTACCACGCGGCAACCCCACATGCCGAGCATAGACACCCACATCGCAAAGCGGGCATCGCGTGCCCCTTTTAACCCGGCAGGCAGTACCCAGGACGCCGCCCAGATCGGCATAAATGCCGCGTTGAGCCAAATCAGGATCTTAACGACCTCTTTAACATCATCTTCGTGGGTATAGAACGAGGCCATCAGCCCGGCAAAGGGCGCGCTCCCCCACGCAATTATCGTCAGACCGATGGTCGACAGCCAGAAGACATGGCGCAGCTGCCGCTCCGCCTGCCCTATCTGCCCTTTGCCGAGCCGTTTACCGGTGATGATGGTGGAGGCCGACCCGAGGGCGTTACCCGGCAGGTTAATCAGCGAGGCGATGGAGAAGGCAATAAAGTTACCGGCAATCACATCTGTCCCCATACCGGCAACAAACATCTGGGTAAGCAGTTTACCGCCGTTGAACAGTACCGACTCGATACTGGCAGGAATACCAATCCCCATCACTTCCCAGATAATGGCGAAGTTAAAGGGTCGGAAGTAGCTTTTTAACGTGAGGCGCAGCGATGGCGTGATCCCCGCCATCAACACCCCGAGGATGGCTGCCGCACCAATGTAGCGGGAGATAGTTAGCCCCAGCCCTGCACCAACAAACCCCATCCCCTCCCAGGAGAAAACACCGTAGATCAGGACGCTACTGATCATGATATTCAGGATGTTCATTCCGCCGTTGATCAGCAGCGGAATTTTTGTGTTGCCCGCCCCGCGCAGCGCGCCGCTACCGATCAGCGCGATAGCCGCGGCAGGATAGCTTAAGACCGTCATTTCCAGATAGGTCAGCGCCAGATCCTTAACTTCATTCGTCGCTTCACCCGCAACAAAGTCGATAATCTCTTTGCCGAAATAATGAATCACCGCCGCCAGGATGATCGAAAAAAGGGTCATGATCATCAGCGACTGCCGGGCGGCTTCGCGGGCACGCTTCGGATCCAGCTTGCCTAGGCTAAAGGCCACCACCACCGTGGTCCCAAGATCGATAGCGGCAAAGAAAGACATCACCACCATATTAAAACTGTCCGCCAGCCCGACCCCGGCCATCGCCTCTTTACCCAGCCAGCTCACCAGGAAGGTGCTTAACACCCCCATCAGCAGAACGCAGGTATTCTCCAGAAAAATAGGTACGGCAAGCGGGGTGATTTCACGCCAGAACAGAACACGATAACTTTTACGTTTTGCATACCATGGCGTGCGCATAATCGCCTGGCGGAGAGTGGCAGTAACGTTCAAAATGGACCTTAGCGAGAAAAGTTGAAACTCCATTTCAAATGATGGGGGAGAAAAGCTCATCCTGCAAAGTATTTTCCATAAAAAGATGTCTGGATTTGCAACAAACTGATGACAGAATCGGCAATCGATCGCTAATCACTAAGATCAAGTTTGACAAAACTTTTTTCGCCGCTAAGATAAGCCTCCACAACGATTCCTCTGTAGTTCAGTCGGTAGAACGGCGGACTGTTAATCCGTATGTCACTGGTTCGAGTCCAGTCAGAGGAGCCACATTCTGAAAAGCCCGCTTTTAAAGCGGGCTTTTTGCTTTTCTGGTGAGGAAAAATGGACTCTTTGTTTGTCTACGGTACGTTACGCCCGGGCCATTCAAATGCACATATTCTCGAAAGCATCGGCGGTGAATGGCAGGCCGGTTTTGTCACCGGGACATTTTATGCGCGTGGCTGGGGCCCTGCGGCAGATTTTCCGGGTATCGTGCTGCACGCCGATGGCCCACGCGTTGAGGGTTATCTGTTTATCTCCAGTAACCTTGAGGCACACTGGCCGATGCTGGACGAATTTGAAGACGGTTACGATCGGGTCGAGGTCATGGTGACCACCGCCGAAGGTGACCAGGTTAAGGCCTGGATCTACCAGCTTCAGCCGCGCTCTGCGTAATAAAAAAGGCTCTCTGTCACCAGAGAGCCTTTTTTGCAATCAGCAGCGATTATTCGCTTTTGGCTTCAGCGTTTTTGATTTCGCCCATCACTTTCAGCTTTTTGGAGATGTCACGGCGCTCTTTAGACAGCTCAGCGTTTTTGATGATGTAGTCATCAACGCGGTCTTCGTAGTCGCTCTTCATGCTGGCGATGATGCCCTGAATAGCTTCAACGCTCATACCTGGCTTAATGTAGTCGCTCAGGTTATCCAGCAGCAGAACACGTTTCTGGTTGTCACGGATCTTCTTCTCAACGTCCTGGATTTCACGCTGCAGTTTGTTTTTGCGGCGGAACAGGCGGACGAATTCCAGAACATCCTGGAACGAAGGCTTGGTAGTTTCCATTTTTACACCCCTGATAATGTGAGATTCGGATTCGTTAAAGCAACCGTTGTACCAATAACCTTACTGACAGCGGCTGCGAATGACAATGAGTATATCGTTTAAAACTATCATAACCCCAATTGATGCTGAATCGAAGCAGCAGCCGTCACATATGGCGATAGCTGCTCTTTATTTGCGCAGTGCACGGCAAATGAGATGCGACAGCAACTCAAGCTGACGCGCCAGCTCCATGCTCAGCCAGACGTAACCATGGATTGGGGTTTCCGCTACGTTATCGCCCTGTCGCTCGTTGATCAGCTGTTTCAGCTCGGCAACGATCTCATTCAGACGCTCGCTGTTTGCGAGGATGGGCTGCGGGTTACCTTCATAAAGGGCATGAGCGATGGTCAGCAGGGTTTGCTGCGTCATCTGCTGCGTCTCTTTCAGCGTTTGCGCGTTCAGCATTAACAGATGGCTGGGGCGCGAGGCCCAGTGCGCGTTGATTTGCAGTTCAAGCATGCAGACCAGATTGCGGCTCACGGTCTGGATAGCTTCGAAAATCGATTTCTGAATATGGGTCTCTTTGCTGGCAGGGGTAATCAGACCGCGCATTTTGACCACGTCATTAAGGATCTGCTGGAGGTGCTTCTCCAGCCGGGGACGTTCGACAAGATTAGGTGAAAAACCGGCCTGGTAGACGCGGTTAAAGGCGGTGACGTAATTTGCCATCTGAATGCGCCAGTGCAGGAAAGCGCGCTGCGGCCAGATACCGGTGAAAAGCATTGCCAGCAGTGAACCAAGGATAACATCCCCGCTTCGCCACAGTGCCGTGGTCATATCACCCGCTGGCGCGCCGACCACCACCGCGAGGGTGATACCAATCAGCAGTGCCTGATAGGGCTTTTTACCCAGCGCCAGCCAGCCGCAGAGGAACATGGCGACACCGCACCAGGCCAACATCACCGGGAATGAAATAAGCTCCAGCTTAAGGGCAATCAACCCAAGGGCTGAGCCAAAAACCGTACCGCCAATGCGCTCGAAGGCACGCGGGACAACATTCCCCCAGAACGAGATAGGCCCCATGACAACCACCAGCGTGATCAGCGGCCACGTTCCTTCAGGAATATCCAGTAAACGGACCAGCACAAACGTCAGAACGAATGCCAGCGCGATACGGCACCCATGAACCACGCGGTAGTGTTTATACAACCGAATTTCGAAAGACGTTAATGATTTGTCGGGACGCACACCCGCTCTCCAGCTACACGGCAAATCACAATTGTACTGTGTTTTCAGCCGGGCGGATCACACCCGGCTGAAAAACCCTGTATTTAACAGGACTACCCCGCTTTATGCTCTACGGCGATAAACATTTCGATGTCCCAGTACCCGTCGGCGTTGCCATCATTGAGATAGCGCTCGAAGCACGGTTTCAGAGCCATCTGGAATTTGTTGTCCTGCAAAAGGGAGTTAAAGAACTGGTACCACGGCGTGGCGAAGTCGTAGTTTTCAACACGTGCTTTCGCGACGGCGTAATCTCCGGCCGCAATTTCCGTCATCATCACCCCTTCGCTGTTTTCCGGGATAACAAAATCATCCGGTACCGTAACGGCCGTATCGCAGCGCAATTTTTCTGCCGGGACTTCGTCCGGGTTATCGTAATAAACCGCAACCCACTCCAGCGGCTGAATGTGTCGGCCATCGACCCACATGACCAGCTGTTCAAAGCCCTGTTTTACCGTGTGTTCCCATGGCCCGACCAGGTGAAAACCGGCAATCTTACGTTTCTTTTCCTGCCTGATGCTGTAGTCCATACTGCCTCCGTTTATCACTGTATATTTATGGGTCTTCCCCGATCATGGTGGGAAGACTCAGAACGCCATATTCAGTTTTCC
>NZ_JACASJ010000191.1:0-4461 GCF_013391025.1 Enterobacter sp. SECR19-1250
CTCCGGATGAATATGATGATCTCATATCAGGAACTTGTTCGCACCTTCCCTAAATCTTTTCGTTTACTGACAAACCCATTTGCCCCGGCGCGGATGGCACGGCCTGCGTAAAAGGACTCCGATTTGGAAGAGAGGAACAGGACCTTTATGTCTTTGTTTAAGTTTCTGATTCTTTTCAATAAAGCGAAGCCATCGGTGCCCGTAAGTTCAATGTCCAGGATCACCAGATCGATGGCGTGATTGCGGATACAGTCGAGAACTTCATGGCTGTCGCCAGACTTCAGTTTGACTGTGATATTTTTATTTTTCTGTAGCAGGACTTCTATCGACATTCTGACGATAGGATGTTCGTCCATAATGATAACGGATGCCGGTTTCATTTTTTATGCCTCAGATTGTTAAAAGCATTATGCTGAGTTTGGTTCAAACTCTCGAAATGCCGGAAGGATAAATTTGCAGATCCTTATAGGGTGGTATTTCCCTGGAAAGAGCGAAAGCATCCTTGTTAACGTAGTGGTAATGTCATTGCCTCAGCGCGGTCATCTCATTTGGCTGGTGGCGGCAAAAAGGTTTTTCTTATTCATAATTGGTACGCGTCTTATTATACCGTGTAAGTTTTCTCCGAAAAGCCTGCAGATTAATTCATGATTATTGATTTGTATTATCTTCTGGATCTGAATGGCTATTTTTTTAAATTTAGCGGAAATGTCCTGTTATTCCATTTACCGCATCTTTTCATCTTTATGTAATAACAAAAAATAACAGATACCACTATATGTTGCAAAGTTGTTAATGAAATGGCGGGGCAGTAAAACGTCTCACCTGCTGCTGAAGTGGCGTGAATTTGCACAGATAGCGCGTCTCATCCTCATCCCGATACCTCTCCCCGATATCAGAAAAATACTATGCCGGAAGAGAAAAATCTTCTGCGGCCTTCGCTTTAAGCGCCAGGGGCGTACAACCAAATTGCTTGTTTTTACATCATTATCATCCTGTTAACGGAACCATCAATCCCTTAACGCATGGATGAAAGTGCTGCGCTTTACTTATTCTTTAATATTTCACGTGGTTCAGAGTCAGAAATTAGGAATAGTTGTAATTTCGAGATTTATGTTAACAGTTAACATAAAATTAACATTCTCAGTAAGTAAATTCCTAAAGATCTTTAGGAAATAAGGGGTTAGGTTAAGAGTAAAACGGGCAGTCGGAGAGATTATTGAGAAGATGCAGCAGTTCCTGGCGATGGCTAAGCCCGAGCTTCACCAGAATGCAGCTCAGGCGATAGATAATGCGGCTGTAGGGGCGATTCTGCAGCAGGGCGATCTGGCGTAGTGACTTCCCCCGCGACAGCTCCTGTAAAATGGGCCACTCGCCGCGAGAGAACCACTCTTTACTGGAGCCCTGTGGAGGGCTGATGTCCATCAGGCTGTGCTGGAGTGCCGCCGCCGTTGACTGGCGTTCAAGGACATGAAACGGCCCCGCCGCTTTACAGAACAGACGGGTGTCGTAATTATCCGCCCTGACCAACAGATACGGCGTGAGAAAGGGCGGATACAGACTGTGTCTTCTCAACTGATCCAGCTTTTCTATAAGCGCCGTGGTACGGCTTTCAATATCTACCACCAGACGGGCTGCAGGCCACTGATTCAGCGCCTGAAAAGCTTCGTCCAGCGTCGGGTAGTCGCTACAGCTGCTCAGGGGAAACTGGCCGTTCAGAAAACCGGTGCGCAGGAAATGATCTTCCGTGACCAGAATAATAAAGGGCGCGTCTGTTTTGCGATGTTGGTGGATGGACTGGCTCAAAAATTCGAGCCGGTCGAAAAAGGGGGGAGCAAAAGGCGAGTGCGTAAATCCCAGTGCATCACTTCCTGTACGCCGCCGCCGGTAACGGCGCACTGTCATTCGCATGGCTTCCCTCCTGGAAATGGCTTTTTATTCCTCCGGCCATGTCCAGGACGGCCAGTAGTACCCCTGGCCGAATCCTGCTCCTGCCTGTCGTGCCCGGCTATGATCCTTTTCAGTCTCAATACCTTCAATAAGCACGTTGTCGGCAAGCTGAAAGCAACGTGTCACCAGTTGCCCGAGCGCAGGGGTGGCGCGTAAACGCCAGAATGCTTCCTTGTCGATTTTTATGCCGGTTAACGGCAGCCGGCAGGACAAAAACGGTTGGACGATCGCTTCATCAATATCATCCAGCCAGATACCGTGGCCTTGTCTTCTGAGCTGCAGCAGGCGCTGGTGAACGTCCTGCCGTTTTGTGTCAGACAGCGCCAGAAAGCGTGCCGGGTCGACAATTTCTATATTCAGCGGTGCGGCAGGCAGCCGGAGAAGCCGCTGAAAGGCGTCCGGCTGCGTTAATACGGTTATCGGCAGATTGACGTAAAGATTATGACAGTGCGGGGTATTTTTTAGCGCGACAAGTTGCGCTTCAAGCAGCGTAAGTGACCACTCCGCAGACCGATCGTTGAAAAATGCTTCGCTTTGCTCTCTTGCTGACAGAACGCTCAGCACTTCCACCCCAACCTGGCGCTGCGAGGAGAGGGCGATGATAGGCTCAAGTTTGATGCCCGCGATATCGTGAGAGAGGTGCTGTAAGCTGGGGGACGTATCGATCAGGTTTTGCGCTGTCACTCCATTGTCCTGTTGTCTGTCAGCCTCCAGGCGGCCGGGATACTTCACACTAGTGTGACGGGCTGACGCTCAGGAAAACAGCAGGCGTTACTTAAATGCAGCTAAGCCTTTTCGCAGCGCTAAATTCTACGAAAGAAAGGCCGGGAATGTTGAAAAAACAGCCATATTTACAATCAGCTAGCCCTAATCGGAGGTGAAAACGGAAAAGGCATTGACTCACCTGCCATTGACCGTATAATTCTTCGCGTTTCACCACCGCGAAGTTCACTCTTCTCAGTGCGCCCTTAGCTCAGTTGGATAGAGCAACGGCCTTCTAAGCCGTAGGTCGTAGGTTCGAATCCTACAGGGCGTACCATTCTAACTTCTTCTAATGTATTCCAAAGTCTACAAAACCCAGAAAACACGCACTGCGGATATAAATTTCATTATCTCACGGTCTACTATCGTCTATTGAAATCTACCCTAAAATGGGGGCATCATTGGGGGCATTCTCAGGTTCAATAAAGTAGATGCCCCCAGATGAAGCTCACAGCAACCGAAATTAAGGCTTCCAAGCCAAAAGACAAAGCCTACAAATTGTCCGATGGTGGGGGCATGTATCTTGAAATCTTCCCCAATGGCACGAAAAGCTGGCGTTTAAAGTATCGGATTGGCGGTAAGGAGAAGCGCGTAGTCTTTGGCGTATATCCAACAGTCTCCTTGGCTGAGGCTCGGACTAAACGCGACGAAGCAAAAAGAATTTTGGCTGCTGGTGGTGATCCAGGACAGGAGAAGCAGGCTGAGAAACAGGCAAAGGTCATGGCTGTTGCAAATAGTTTTGAGCGCTTGGCATTGGAATGGCATGAACATAAAAGTCCTAACTGGTCAGAAGGTTATTCCAGCGATATCTTGGAGTATCTTAAAAAGGACATCTTTCCGTATATTGGCAACCGTTCGATTACCGATATTAAACCGGCTGAGATGTTGGCTGTGCTACGCAAAATGGAACAGCGAGGTGTTCTGGATAAACTCAAAAAGACAAGGCAGGCGTGTCGCCAGATATTCACCTATGCAGTTATCACCGGTAGGGCAGAGAATAACCCTGTAGTTGATCTCGCTAGTGCTTTAAAGGCACCAAAGCAGAAGCATTACCCTCATTTATCACTTGAGCAAATCCCTGAATTCCTTAGGGCACTCGACAACTACAGTGGCAGTCTGGTGACTCGCAATGCTACACGCCTGCTGATGCTTACCGGTTTACGAACTATCGAGTTAAGAGCCTCAGAATGGACTGATATCGATTTCGACAAGGGAATATGGAATATCCCGGCAGAACGAATGAAGATGCGGCGGCCACACATTGTTCCGATCACCAATCAGGTTAAAGAACTCTTGGAAGAGGTCCACCAGCTTACCGGGCGTGGGAAATACGTGTTCCCTGGTAGGAATGATGCAGGAAAACCGATGAGTGAGGCTAGCATTAACCAGGTAATTAAGCGCATTGGCTATGATGGTAAAGCGACAGGGCACGGTTTCCGTCACACGATGAGCACCATACTTCACGAGCAGGGCTACAACACTGCATGGATTGAAACGCAGCTGGCACACGTAGATAAAAACTCGATCCGTGGCACGTACAACCACGCCCAGTATCTGGACGGACGCCGAGAAATGCTTCAGTGGTATGCCGACTATATGGATAGCCTGGAGCATGGCGGAAATGTGGTTCACGGCTCGTTTGGTAAGGTCTCATAACTGGACGAATAGACAGTATAGGTATACCGGAGTAGACTCCAGTAGACGAACAAAGAATAGGCTATGTCTAGGCTGATCCCCGAAAACCCGTACACC
>NZ_JACASJ010000192.1:0-4382 GCF_013391025.1 Enterobacter sp. SECR19-1250
CGTCGCTTTAATGTCGCCACGCCGTTCCGACGTGTCGGGTGTGTGCATCCTGTTCATCCGGTGAGGCCATCCCCCATGCGTCCTCACGCGGAGGGCTGGTCGTAGCACCGTCGGGTCGTCATCCGAAGGGTGAAATGCACTCCGCCAAAACTTTTTGCGGGGCGCAAAAACTTTTGTCTCCGCCCTTCTTCTGCCGCCCCGCCGTAGCTACTTGGCCCTTGCCGCGAGAGTACCAGCCTGGGAGATGGACAACCACCACCAGAGGAGAAAAGCAGGATGAACACACAGAACGTCAACGTCAAAACCGCCGGAGAGGAAACCGCCGGAAGATGTGGGGAAGAGCAAAACCCTGTTTCTGTCGCGCGGGAGTGGGTGGCTCAGGCCACTGTGCTGAAAGCGGGGGTCACCGTCACCCTGTCCGACGTGTCCCGATACGGCGACGTGCAGGTGGAGATCCGCACCAACGGAACGCTTAACTGGCGCGCATGGTCGTTTGAACCGGATTTTCTTTTTGAACTGAAACGCAACCTGCAATACGTGCAGTTTTAACCGGAGGCCGGATGTCCGGCCTTAACCCAGAGAAGGAGGAAACATGCAGAACCTTAACACCCGTCCGGCGACCCGTAAGGTCGGGCAGAGCACCGAAATCGTGAAGCTGCTGCGCATTCAGGCCAGCGACACCCACGTGGTCGAGTTTGACAACGTGGACACCCGATTTAATGACTGCAACAACTGGCAGGTGATGGCAGGAGGCAAACGTGTCCTGTTCAGCAACCGCATGTATGAGCGTTTTTCAGATGTGAAATCGGGGATCGTGGCAACGATCAACGTGTGTGAAAACAGCGGCAGCGTAACGGATAAAGCGATGCTGGAAGGGGCAAAAGTCATGATGCAGGTTCTTGATGGCTATCCGTCCTTTGCAGCACTGGCAGCACACCCGAAACGCATTACCGGTTAACCGGGTGCCGTGACCGGATCGCACTCCGGCCACGGCGGACCATCACTTAAACACAGGAGTAAAAATCATGGTCACCACCAATACTACGGCAAAAAAAACTGCTAAATCCACCCGCCAGGCAAAATCTGCGGAAAAAATCGCGCAGTCTACCGAGCAGAAGCTCGTCCGGCTGCTCGCTGATACGCCCGTGCAAATCTTCCCGTACTCCCGCCTGTCACACACGGGCTTAAACACGCGCATCATTCCGCATACCGATCAGGAAGTGGAAGAGATGGCTGACAGCATTCAGGCAATGGGCATCCTGCAAAACCTGATCGGTGCAGAACTGCCGGACGGTACGATCGGCATTGTCGGCGGTGAAGGTCGTCGCAGAGGCACAGGCATTCTGGTGATGCGCGGTGTGCTCGATGCAGACACGCCGTTTGTTCCGGTGAAAGTCCTGCCCGTTGAGATGGCGGTGGCGGCCTCGATGATCGAGAACGGTCGACGTAAAAACATGCATCCCGCCGAGCAGATTATCGGTTTTCGTACCCTTCAGCAGGAAGGTAAAACGGCCTCTCAGATCGGCGCACTGATGGGCTATCACCCGCGCCACGTTCAGCGCTGCCTGAAGCTGGCGAATCTTGCCCCCTCCCTGCTGGATGCGCTGGCGCGGGATGAAATCTCCCTTGAACAGTGTGAAGTCCTGACACTTGCTGATACCCATGAGCGTCAGGAGCAGGTCTGGAAAGAGGCTGTTGAACAGTGGCGCGATCCTGCCGTACAGACCCTGCGCAAAATGGTGACCGACGACAAGATGGCCATCAGTCACCCGATGTTTGAGTATGTGGGCGAGGAAGCCTATACCGCCGCTGGCGGTACGCTGACCGCCGACCTGTTCAGCGACAGGGACAGCACCTTTGCCGATGCGGCGCTGGTGAAATCTCTGCTGGCTGGCAAGCTCACCGTGCTCGCCGCCCGCGTTAAGCAGGAGCAGGGCTGGGGCTGGGCTGAGTACCGTATGACGGAACTGCGTGCCAGCGGTGAGGACGGTGAACAGTACCGTTTTGCGATGCCGAAAGCTGTCCTGACGGAAGAAGAACAGAAGCGCGTCAGTGAGCTGGAAGAACAAATGGAAGCGACTGAAAGCTACGATGACGAATACGCGATTCAGGAGCAGATTGATGACATTTACTGCGAGGCGACTTACCGCGAAGCCACGCCGGAATTTCGCGCCGCCCACGGTATCTGGGTGTCATGGGATGGTGACAATTTTCGGGTTCAGCCCGGTATCCGCAGGCTGACCGACGAAGACCGGGTAGCTGAAGAACAGGCGCGTCAGGAACGTGAAAGCAATGTGATCAGACACACCACGCCTGAAATTCCCGCCGACGCTTATCCGGCAACGCTGGTAAAAGCTATGTCAGCCGAACGGACTCTCGCCGTTCAGGCCGAACTGGCGGGTCGTCCCGACGTATCGGTGGCGCTCCTGACGTGGACACTGTGCCTCAGTATGTTTGACCGCAGCTACGGTAAACGCAGCGAACCGCTGAAAGCCTCCGTGTCCTCGAATCAGTATCACCTTGCATCACTGGCTCCATCCGGTGAAGAAGGGAAGGCGCTGACGGCGCTCAAAGCGCAGAAAGAGGCGCTTCAGGCAACGCTGCCCGAAAACTGGCATCTCGATTTCACCTGGCTGCTGTCATGGTCAGCTGAGCAGGTGAACACCCTGCTGGGATTCTGTGCGGCACACGGTATCAACGGTATTCAGGAGCGTATGTACAACCATACGCAGAAAAGCGAACTGGACGGGCTGGAAGCGGCGCTGGACTTTGACCTGCGCAAATGGTGGCAGCCGGATGCCGAGAGCTACTTCGGTAAGCTCACGATTTCCCAGATTGGCAAAGCCTATGAAGAAGCCGGACTCAGCGCCCGTGCAGGTGAAGTTGTGAAGCTCAAGCGCCGCGATGCAGCGAAGGCCGCCGAGCAGGATCTGAATGCTCAGGGCTGGCTGCCTGACTGGATGGTGCGCACAGCGCCAGCCGCTGAGGCTGAAGAAGCCACCGAAACCGACGCTGATACCACTGACCACGCTGCTTAATACCGGAGGCCGCCGCCTTCGGGCGGCGGGAACAGACATGACCATGCAATATGACCTGAACCGAATCAACACCCTGACCGCATCCGACCTGGAGTTTATCCGTCAGCAGGGCGAGGACGCGCGCCGCACCCTGAGCGATGCCGTGACCGGCCTCCTGTCGACACCTGAAGGATGGTGCGTCAGCGCCGAGTTCCGCAGCGAGTTCGGCGGCTTCTTCCCCGTCCAGTGCCGCTTCAGCGCGGACGGCAGTGATGACTGGCATCTGTGCGTGTGCAGTCCCGGCGAAGTCTCGCCGTACTGGCTTCTGGTGCTGCTCTCCTCCGGCGGTGAAGTGGTGCGTACCCTTTACCAGAGCGACACGCTCCAGCCTGACCGGATAAATCAGCTGATCGCGCAGCTGGCAGGTATGCGCCGTTTTAACTGCACTGCCCGCACCGTGGCGAAGCTGATGAATGTGGAGGTGACAGCATGATCCCGTCCTCACACGCGCTCGTTTCCCTGAAGCCCGCCCGTCAGGCTGCAATACAGGCTATCAGCCATGTTGAGTCTGCCCGCGAACGCGGCGCACGACTGCCCGCCATGCCGTATGTGCGTACCTTTCTGCGCCTTCTCACGGGCAGCGGGCGTCTCAACGCCACGGTGGCTAATAAAATACCTGGCCTGCACTGGGTGCCAAATAACCGTCATTCGAACCTGAAACAGGTCGAGGAGGCGCTTAACACCATGATCGCCACCAGTGGTGAAGCCTGCCCGCTGCCGCTCACGATTGATGTACAGGCCGAACTGTTTCCTGAAGTCATGCACACCCGCACGGGTCGACGGCTGCACAGATCCGGCATTAAGACCACGCGCCAGCTGCGCCGCCAGTCCCGCGAGTACGAACAGCGCTGGAAACTGCGCCAGAACCTGCTGGAGCAGGCGAAAATCGACCTGAATTTTCAGTCACCGGAAACCGTCTGCACCTGGTACACCCGGTGGAGCGACGAGTTTGACGCGGCAGAGCTTGCCGGACCGTTCTGGCGCTGGCAGTCGCGGTTCACGTCGCTGAAGGAACTTGACTGGCTTCGCATCAGCGGTGACCCACTGCATGCAGTGATGTACGAAATCCCGTTCATCGTGCGGGAGACACCGGAACCTGTCCGTACTGCTGAGCGCTGGCAGGTACCGAACAAGCTGCGATATCAGCAGGGGGCAGAATGAGAAATAACCCCTGCAAGACGGAGCTGAAAGTCGCGCGCAGCCAGCGTAACAAGCTCCGTACCATGTCGGCAAAGCTGAAAGAGATGTGCGTAAGCGTACAGCGTGAACCGTCTGGTCATAATCTGAAGCATCCGACAAAGTGGT
>NZ_JACASJ010000193.1:0-4270 GCF_013391025.1 Enterobacter sp. SECR19-1250
ACAACCCGCTACGGGGGAGACTTACCCGAAATCTGATTTATTCAACAAAGCCCGGCGATGTGTGAGCGGGTAAACGGCGTGCACAGTGGCGGGGTCTACGCGGGGCAGGACAATCATTTCTATGGCCACCGCAAAATTCTGAAACCCGACGCGCTCAGCTGGCGGGAATACGCCATGCTGCTTCTCGACAGCATGCCGCACACCACTGCGGAACATTACCGCAATAAAATCGCGATCTATTTGCACTGGTATCAGAAGAGAGGCATGGCCGATATTCCCGACACCCAGGAGGGCGATATCGGCGCCAAAGATATCCCGTCCTGGCGACGCGTGTGCAAGGTATTACTCAACAATGACTACTGGTGCCGGGCGCTGTCATTCAGTCCGAACAAACCCAGGCATTACCAGCGTTACAGCGAACGGATGAAATCAAAACGCAAGGAGTGGGGGATCTTATGCAGCAGCAATTAATTAACGAGATGAAAAATTATCTTCAGTCTCTTCCCGAAGATAAACGCATTGAAGCCATTAACGCCTTTCGCCAGGCCATCCATGAAAATAGCCCTTTTCGCGAACAGCCTGTCGACTGCGTACTGTGGATCAAACAGGACGAGATTACCGCGAACGATTACAACCCCAACAACGTTGCCCCGCCGGAAAAACGGCTGCTCTGTAAATCCCTGGAGATGGACGGTTTTACCCAACCCATTGTGGTGACAGAAAGTGAGGCCCGGCATTATGAAATTGTCGACGGCTTCCATCGCCATGAAATTGGGTCCAACCGGGCGGTATTAAAACGCCAGCTTAAAGGCTATCTGCCTGTTACCTGTCTGCGTAAAGAGCGGCAGAAAAAGTTCGACCGGATAGCGGCCACCATTCGCCATAATCGGGCGCGCGGCCGCCATCAAATCAATGCGATGTCCGATATTGTCCGCGAGCTGGTGCAGCTTGGCTGGGACGACGAGAGAATCAGTCAGGAACTGGGAATGGATAGCGACGAGGTATTGCGCCTCAAGCAAATCAACGGCCTGCTGGAACTCTTTGCAGACCGCCGTTACTCAGAAGCCTGGACGGTCAAATAATCAGAGCGCGTTAAGACGCTCTGCCGCCGCCAGCAGCGTCGATTCCTGTTTCGCAAAGCAGAGACGGATCAGCTTATGCGGGAAGGGATCGGCGCAAAAGACGGATAACGGGATCGCCGCCACGCCCACCTCTTTGGTCAGCCACTGGCAAAAACTGACGTCGTCCAGATCGGAGATGGCGCTGTAATCGGCCAGCAGGAAATAGGTGCCTTCACACGGCAGGATCTCCAGACGGCTCTGACTCAGGGCACTCACAAACCGATCCCGGCGTGCGCGGTAAAACTCGGGCAACTCACGGTAATGCTCAGGCTCAGCGCGCAGCATATCGGCCAGCGCCAGCTGGGCAGGCGTGTTCACCGCAAACGTCAGGTACTGGTGCACTTTACGCAACTCCGCGCTGATGGCCGCCGGTGCCACGCAGTACCCCACCTTCCAGCCGGTCATATGATAGGTTTTACCGAATGACGACACCGCCACAGCGCGCTCGCGAAGCTGCGGATGGGATAGCACGCTGACGTGCCCTTCCCCGGCAAAGCAGATGTGCTCATACACTTCGTCGCTCAGGACATAAATTTCATGTTCCGCAATGGCCTGCCACAGCGCGGCGAAATCGCTCTTCTGCCACACGGTCGCCGACGGGTTGTGTGGTGTATTCAGAATGACCAGCCGGGTGTTGTCGCTCAGCAGCGCAGCAAACGCCTGCCAGTCGGGGCGAAAATGCGGCGGCTGTAATGCCACGCGCTTCACCACGCCGCCGGACAGTTCGATGGCAGGCGCATAGCTGTCGTAGCTTGGGTCAAAGCAGATAACCTCATCGCCCGCGCGAACCAGCGCGGTGATGGCCGCATACAGCGCTTCAGTCGCACCTGCCGTCACCGTAATGTCGCTGTTGGCATCCGGTTGATAGCCATAGCATTCCGCCGTTTTATCCGCAATGGCGTCACGCAATGCCTGCACACCGGTCATCGGCGCATACTGATTCGCCCCCTGGGCAACGTGCCAGGCCAGACGCTCCTGCAAATAGCCTGGACCATCAAAATCCGGGAACCCCTGCGAGAGGTTAATGGCGTTGTGCTTCTGGGCCAGAGCGCTCATCTGCGTAAAGATAGTGGTGCCCAGGTTGGGAAGTTTGCTTTGCGGAATCAATGCGTTATTGCTCATTGTGGGGTGCCTGCTTGTAATACTTATGTTGCTGCCACTATAACACGATGTTAGTCTTTGGCAATCAAGACGCTTAGACGTCTAAACAATATAAATATTCCTGACCGAGAGGGTAAAAGGAAATGACAGACAACCTGCAACTCACGCAACTGGTCGAAGCCTGCCGCTGGATTGGCGCCAAAGGCTGGGCCCCCGCCACCGGCGGCAACATGTCGGTACGTCAGGATGAAAACCTGTGCTGGCTCAGTGAATCCGGCAAAGACAAAGGCAGCCTCACGCCGGATGATTTTCTGCAGGTGGAGATCGCCACCAATCGCGCCCCCTCTGGCCGTAAACCTTCGGCCGAAACCGGGTTACACACGCTCATCTATCGCCTGTTCCCGGAGGCCAACGCCGTACTGCACGTCCACACGGTGAACGCCACGGTGCTCTCGCGGCTGGTGAAAGAGGCGGAGCTGCACATCAGCGGCTTTGAGATGCAAAAATCCCTCACCGGGCAGACCACGCATCTGGCTACGGTTGCCATTCCGGTATTCGATAACGACCAGGATATAGACGCCCTCGCTTCGCGAATCGCCCATTACGCCCAGGAGCGCCCGCTTAATTATAGTTTTCTTCTGCGCGGCCATGGCTTAACCTGCTGGGGACGTGATGTGGCCGAAGCCCGCCGTCATCTGGAAGGATTGGAATTCTTATTTGAATGCGAAATGCGTTTACGACAACTGGAGAAGATATGATTCGCGCAATTGTGACGGATATTGAGGGAACCACCAGCGATATCCGTTTTGTCCATGATGTTTTGTTCCCTTATGCGCGTGAGCGTCTGGCGGCCTTCGTCACCGCCCAGCAGTACGCCGAGCCGGTCAAATCGATTCTGGACAACCTGCGCGATGAAATCGACGCTCCGCACGCCAGCGTCAGCGATCTTATCGAGACCCTCTTCACCTTTATGGATGAAGACCGTAAATCGACGGCGCTGAAGGCCCTGCAGGGAATTATCTGGCACGACGGTTACGTCAACGGCGACTTTACCGGCCATCTCTACCCGGACGTGCTACCCGCGCTGGAAAAGTGGAAAGCGCAAGGTATTGATCTCTATGTTTATTCCTCTGGCTCCGTCGCTGCGCAGAAACTGTTATTTGGCTACAGCGATGAAGGTGATATTACTCATCTGTTCAGCGGCTACTTTGATACCCATATTGGTGCCAAGCGTGAGGTGCAGTCTTATCAGAATATTGCAGCGCAGACGGGCATCGCCCCGTCGCAGATCCTGTTCCTGTCGGATATCCATCAGGAGCTGGACGCTGCTGAACAGGCCGGTTTTCGCACCCTGCAGCTGATTCGCGGTGATGATGACGGCGCAAGCCACCATCATCAGGTTCACCAGTTCGACGAGATTAACCCGGAGCAGATCCCTTCATGAGCGCATTAACCATTTATTCCGATAAAGACGCCAGTAAGCACCTGTGGCACAGCACCGACGCCGCCGAGATCGCCCAACAGCTCAACACCAAAGGCGTGCGTTTTGAACGCTGGGCGGCTGACCGTGATTTAGGGCGCGACCCTGCCCCAGAAGTGGTCATTGACGCTTACCAGTATGCCATTGACAAACTGGTCGCGGAGAAAGGCTATCAGAGCTGGGATGTGATCAGCCTGCGCGCCGACAACCCGCAAAAAGAAGCGCTGCGCGCCAAATTCCTCAACGAGCACACCCACGGCGAAGATGAAGTGCGCTTTTTCGTAGAAGGCGCGGGATTGTTCTGCCTGCACATTGGCGATGAGGTGTATCAGGTGCTGTGCGAGAAAAACGACCTGATTTCGGTACCGGCGGGCACACCACACTGGTTTGATATGGGCTCAGAGCCAAACTTTACGGCCATCCGTATATTCGATAATCCGGAGGGCTGGGTGGCGCAGTTTACCGGTGATGCGATTGCGGATGCGTATCCGCGTCTGGCATAGGTGAAAATTGCTCCCTCTCCCTTTGGGCTGAGGGTTCCCCAGAAAAATGAAAAGCACGATGAAGT
>NZ_JACASJ010000194.1:0-4205 GCF_013391025.1 Enterobacter sp. SECR19-1250
TGCGTGATCTGATCCTTCAACTCAGCAAAAGTTCGATTTATTCAACAAAGTCGATCTAAACCGGCAGCAATAAAGGGGTGGCTGCCCCTTTATTGCAAACTCACCATGCGAATGAACGGGAAGTCGTCACTCCAGCTGCCAGGCTCCGGCTTCGAATAATAACGCTGAGCCACCCCAGGCGAATAAATTTATTTCCCTTCGCCCTGCCTCAGGATAAATTCGGCTGCTTAAACACGCGTCGCCTTCATTGACAAAAACTTCCACGGATGAACTGTCGAAGAACAGACGCAGACTAAGCGTATTATCCAGGTTCAGCGCGACGCTTCGTTTCCCGCACAGGCCATACTGCGGATAGTTTCGCTCAAGAACCAGACGCTGCATTTGAGCATCCACGTAGACGCGCAGCCCCTCTCCCAGACTCATGCCGTACTGCTCGGCACTGCTATTGGCACAATCCCACTGCAGAATAACCTCCATCGCGTCGCAGCGTTCCACCAGAGCCATCTGCTGATGAGTCAGCGTACTGACCGGCCAGGGGAACCACGCTCGCCTGAGACCTTCGACCTCTCTGGCCGGTCGCATATGCAGACGGTTATCCGCACTAAGCGTCAGTTCGCGCGGTAAAGAGAGCATGCCTGCCCAGCCGTCCTCCTGTTCCGGCTGGGAGGATTCCCACATGTCCAGCCAGCCGATAACGATGCGGCGACCATCAGGCGTGAGGAAACTTTGTGGCGCATAGAAATCATGCCCGCGATCCATCTCCACAAACTCACCTTCCCGCACAAAAGGCTGCCCGGGCTGCCATTCGCCCAACAGATAGCCGCTCTGGAAAAGATTACGGTTTTTGAATCCTTCAGCGGCCATCCCCTGAGGCGAAAACATCAGCACGCGTTTGCCATTGAGCATGAAAAAGTCCGGGCATTCCCACATGTAGCCCATCTCTTTTTCAGCCACCGCCAGCACGCCCATATCCTGCCACTCACGCAGATCGGCAGAACGATAAACGCGCACCTGGCCCGTCTCACCGTCTCGTGCACCGACAACCATGTACCAGCTCTCCCCTTCACGCCACACCTTCGGATCGCGGAAGTGATGCAGACCTGGCGGGGTATCAACGATCATTCCCTGCCGGACAAAATGAATGCCGTCACGGCTGGTCGCCAGACATTGCACCTGGTAGAGATTCGCCTCGTCATCAGGATCGCCGTGGAATTTATGTCCGGTGTAAATCAGCGCCAGCGTATCGCCATCCACCACCGCCGATCCGGAAAAACAGCCATCCTTGTCTTCAGGCCCTTCCGGCGCCAGCGCAACGGGGAGATGTTCCCAGTGAACTAAATCCTTGCTGCGCGCATGGCCCCAGTGCATAGGCCCCCACTGGGTGGAGTACGGATGATGCTGGTAAAAAGCGTGATACCAGCCGTCAAACCAGACCAGGCCATTTGGGTCGTTCATCCAGCCAGCGCGCGCAGCGAGGTGGTAACGCGGATACCAGCGCAGATTGAGCCCTTCGCGTCTGGACTGAAGTTCCTGCTCTGCTTTAGTAATTGAATACGTCATTTCTCTACTCTTTTGATCAGATGGTGGAAGGTTGCGGCATGAGCGGGTCAGAAGAGGATTTACCCGAGCGCAACAGGAAGATGGAGATAAACGTGGTGCTGAAAACTAACAGCCCCATAATGAGATAGGACTGGGCGAAGCCGTATTTCTCATAGCTGTAACCCGCCAGCGGCGACAGGACCGAGGCGATCACTGAGCTGGTACAGGCAAAGCCCACCAGATAGAGGGTGGAAGAGAGCCGTTTATCAAAATGTAAGCTGTTGTATTTAAAAATTGAGACCAGCAAAACGGGCAGTTCGACCGCGTGCAATAGCTTGGTAATGGAGATCAGTACCGGCCCCTCAACCAGCCCCGAAGCCACCATACGCATCGCCATCACCATTCCCGCAAAAATCAGGCCATTCTTTGCGCCAAGGCGGTTCACCAGCCATGGGGCGCAGAACATGCCCGCCGCCTCAAGGAAAACCTGGAAGGAGTTGAGATAGCCATACATGGCGTTTCCTTCCTGTAACGTCGGGAACTGGGAGGAGAAATAGACCGGGAACTGCTGGTCGTAAACGCCATAAATACAGGTGCCGATAACAAAAAACACCAGCGCCCAGAACCGCGGCAGCGTCAGCAGACGCAATGCATCTTCCAGCGTGACTTTACCGCCTGACACCGCTTCCTGCATGGCGTGCGGGGCGGAAGAGACTCTAAGACGCGCCAGCAAAACAAAAAACAGCAGTCCTGCAGAGCTCGCGACAGCGAAGTTCAGCTTCGGATTAATGTTAAACAGAAGTCCCGCGAAAAAGGTTGCCACCGCCCAGCCAAGCGATCCCCACATCCTCGCCTTGCCGAACTCAAACTGGCTCTGGCGGGCGACACGCTCGGTATAGGACTCCAGTACCCCTATCCCACCGTTAAACGTCAGGCCGATATAAATCCCGCCGAAAATACTGCCGAGTAAGACGTTAATCTGCAGCAGATAACCAAACAGCAAAAAGGCCGGACCAGAAAGAATGAGCAGGCTGGTCAGAAACCAGAGCAGGTTCTTGCGCAGACCAAGTTTGTCCTGAATGAATCCATAGCAGATTTGAGCGAAAAGCGCGGAGACAGAAAGCACGGCATAGATAATGCCGGTGTCGCCCGCTTTTAAGCCCACCTCCTGGTGGAGCCAGATGGAAAGCAAAGAGCCGGAAGAAGACCAGGTGACAAAAAAGAAAAACAGTAATGCGCTCAATAAGGGATAGCTGTGAGAGTGATGCGTTTTCATCATGACATTCTCATGTTGGAGTAATGACAAAATGGTAACGTTAACATTGAGCGCGACTCATGCGGTTTGGATCAGATTCATGATGTTAATCACGAAAGTTAACGTTAACATTACAGAAGTGAGATCGCGATCAATTATTCATCAATGAATCCTGTCTGGCTCCACTCACATATCCACTTTCCTTTTACATCAGTAACTTAGTTGTATACTCTTTAACACGTGACATTAACGGAGTAAGAAAATGGCTTCCCTGAAGGACGTCGCAAAGCTGGCTAACGTATCGCTGATGACCGTCTCACGCGCGCTTAACAACCCGGAGCGCCTTAAACCGGAAACGTTGGCACGCGTACAGCAGGCTATTGAGCAGACCAGCTACGTACCCGATCTTTCCGCCAAGAAAGTACGCGGCGCGCATGCCTCGCCAAAAACCATAGGCGTGCTGGCACTCGATACGGTGACGACACCTTTCTCGGTGGAGATTACGCTGTCCATTGAAGAGACGGCCCGGATGCACGGCTGGAACAGTTTCGTCATGAATATGTTTACCGATGACAACCCGGAGGCAATCGTCGATCTGCTGCTCTCTCACCGCCCGGACGGCATTATTTACACCACCATGGGATTACGTCAGGTTCCTCTCCCGGCCAAGCTCCTTACCCTCCCCTGCGTGCTGGCCAACTGCGAAAGTATCGATGAAAAGGTCGCCAGCTATATTCCTGATGATGAACAGGGGCAGTACGCCGCCGTACAGGTGTTACTCGCCGCAGGCTATCGACAGCCCCTGTGCCTGCATTTACCCGCAGATCATCTGGCCACAACCCGACGCCGTCACGGGCTGGAACGTGCATGCCGTGAAGCGGGGCTCGACCCGGACCGTCTGGATCATAGTTATATGGCGTTTGGGGACGAGCACTATCGCGACATTCCGTCAGTTCTGCAGGCGCACATTCAGAATGGTCTTCCCCAGTTCGACTCGGTTATCTGCGGCAACGATCGTATCGCATTGATGGTTTACCAGACCCTGCTGGCGCAAGGGATTCGCATCCCTGAAGATATCGCGGTGATCGGCTATGACAATATGGTGGGCATTGGAGAACTCTTTCTTCCGCCTCTTTCAACGGTTCAACTGCCGCATTATGAAATTGGTCGCCTCAGTGCCCTGCATATTATTAACGGTGAAACCCATCGGGAAACCACGCGCGTTGAAAGTCCATTTTTAATGCGGAATTCCATTACGCATCTATGATGACCACCGCTTTTTAGCCCTGTCGCAGTAATAAGCAGGCTAAGGAGGCGGTCAACCTCCCTTTCAGGGAAAAATGGCACGATTTGTCACTGTAGATTCAATTGGTCAACGCAACAACCATGTGAAAACATGTGGTTGCGGAGG
>NZ_JACASJ010000195.1:0-4070 GCF_013391025.1 Enterobacter sp. SECR19-1250
TTGACATATCAGGGACTATTCCATTTCATCGTCCAACAAAATGGGTGCAGTACACTATATCGAGACATTATACGGGCTGGTGCGCTCGAAGCTTGCCGTGGGGATATTGCCTCAGCTTTATACCACCCACCTGCAGGACCCGCAGCTTAAGGTGGTTCACCTTCAGCAACCGGCCCTGGCGCGCACGGTGGCGCTGATGCGTGCCCCGCAGGCGCTGCCTCCGCTCATTGAGTCCTGCTTTACCCTGATGGTTGATACCTTACGCACCAGGTAGGACGACACTTCTTTACAGCGAAACGGCGCGCAGCTCGCTAAGATGACTTTCGTTAAATCACGAGGTCACAATGGAAAACCGCAAATTCAGCCAACTGCGCCGCTGGGCGCGGGAAGGGATCATACTCGTACTGCTGGCGCTGGCCGTGATGTGGGGTGTGGATCAGTACCGCAAGCCGACATTACCCGCCACGTTTAGCGCTACCCCAATGCAGGGCATTGATGGCTCAGTACATGACATTGCCGCACTCAGTCAGGATCGGCCGCTGCTGATTTACGTCTGGGCGACCTGGTGCAGCATCTGTCGCTATACCACGCCTGCGGTCAATAGGCTGGCGGAAGAGGGCGGGAACGTGGTGAGTATTGCCATGCGCTCTGGTGATGACGCTAAGCTTGCGCGCTGGGTCGAAAAGAAGCAGCTGAAAATGCCGGTGATTAATGACGAAAACGGTGCGCTGTCACAGCAATGGCAGGTTAGCGTAACGCCGACGCTGGTGCTGGTCTCTAATGGCAATGTCGTCAGTACAACAACGGGCTGGACAAGCTACTGGGGATTGAAAGTCAGGATGTGGTGGGCAGGGTTATAAAAATAGCCCCTCTCCCGGTGGAAGAGGGGCTGTGTATTACTTCGCCAGAACTTCCTGCGCAGTACGCTCAACCAGAGACAGCAGGGTTTTGATATCCTCCAGCGTCACGGTTGGGTTCAGCAGCGTCAGCTTCAGACAGGTCACGCCGTTATGCTCGGTCACGCCGACGTTTGCACGGCCGGACTCCAGCAGCGCATCACCAATTTTCTGGTTCAGCAGGGCGATACCTGCATCATCTGCCTGCACCTCGCCACGGAAGCGGAACAGCACGCTTGCCAGCTGTGGCTGCATAACCAGTTCCAGAGCGGGCTGCTCTTTCACATAAGCTGCAACCTGCTGCGCCAGCGTCACGCCGTGATCGATAATCGCCGCGTATTGCTCCTGACCCAGCGCTTCCAGGCTCATCCACAGCTTCAGCGCGTCGAAACGGCGTGTGGTCTGCAGCGATTTGGATACCAGGTTCGGCACGCCGGCTTCTTCGTCGAACTCAGAGTTCAGGTAAGCCGCCTGATAGCGCATCAGTTCATAGTGGCGCGCTTCCTTCAGCAGGAATGCGCCGCAGCTGATGGTCTGGAAGAACTGTTTGTGGAAGTCCAGAGTAACGGAATCCACCAGTTCAATGCCGTCCAGGTAGTGACGATACTGCTCAGACATCAGCAGTGCGCCGCCCCAGGCCGCATCAACGTGTACCCAGATGTTCTGCTTCGCCGCCAGTTCAGCAATGGCACGCAGCGGGTCAATAGCACCGGCATCGGTGGTCCCGGCTGTCGCGACAATCGCCAGGATCTGTTCGCCGTTGGCGTTGCACTGCTCGATTTTCGCCGCCAGATCGGTCAGATCCATGCGAGAGAATTCGTCAGTTTTCACCTGCACGACGGACTGATAACCCAGCCCCATCAGCGCCATGTTTTTCTGCACGGAGAAGTGCGCGTTTTCGGAGCACAGTACGCGGATCTTACGCAGATCGCCCGTCAGACCATCCTGCTGGACAGAGTGGCCCTGACGTGCGAAGAACGCATCACGTGCCAGCATCAGACCCATCAGGTTGCTCTGGGTGCCGCCGCTGGTGAAGACACCCGCGTCGCCAGCCTGATAACCCACGCGGGTACGCAGCCATTCGATCAGTTTGATCTCAATAATGGTTGCGGACGGGCTTTGATCCCAGGAGTCCATGCTCTGGTTAGTGGCGTTAATCAGCACTTCCGCCGCCTGGCTAACGACCAGGCTTGGGCAGTGCAGGTGCGCCACACACTGCGGGTGATGAACGGACAAACTGTCTTTCAGGAAAAACTCCACGGCGCGTTCAATCGCCGCTTCGTTGCCCAGCCCTTTCGGGGTGAAATCCAGCTTAATGCGGTCGCGCAGTTCCGCGACCGTTTTGCCCTGATACATCTCAGGCTGTTTCAGCCACTGCATCACAGCCTGAGTGCTTTGTTCAATCGCCTGCTGGTAAGCTTCAATGCTCTGCGCAGAGGAGAACAAAATTGGGTTTGAATCAGACATCGTAATCAACAACTCCGGTTACGCCGGGCGAACGCCCGCAGCAAGCAGTGCCTGCTCGAATTTATCCAGGAAGACTTTCAGCTCATCATCGCTGATCAGCAGAGAAGGCAGCAGACGCAGAACGATACCGTTACGACCACCGCGCTCCAGAATCAGACCGGCTTCGAAGCACTTCTTCTGAATCAGTGCAGACAGCTCGCCATCACCCGGGAAGCAACCCATGTGGTCAGCGGCTTCGTGTGGTTTAACGATCTCAATACCGATCATCATGCCCAGACCGCGAACGTGGCCGATAACCGGATAGCGTTTCGCCATCTCGTTCAGCTGGCCTTTCAGCCATTCGCCCTGTGCAGCCACTTTGCCAGCGATGTTCTGGTCTTTCAGGATCTTCAGCGTCGTCAGACCGGTTGCCATCGCCAGCTGGTTGCCGCGGAAGGTGCCGGTGTGGTGACCTGGTGCCCATGCATCGAACTGCTTTTTGATACCCAGCACAGCCAGTGGCAGACCGCCACCAACGGCTTTAGACATCACGATGATGTCTGGCTCAATGCCAGCGTGTTCGAACGCGAAGAATTTACCGGTACGGGCAAAGCCTGCCTGAACTTCGTCTAGGATCAGCAGAATGCCGTGTTCCTGAGTCACTTTACGGATGCGCTGCAGCCACTCAACAGGAGCCGGGTTCACGCCGCCTTCACCCTGAACGGCCTCCAGGATTACCGCAGCAGGTTTACGCACGCCGCTTTCAACGTCGTTGATCAGGTTTTCGAAGTAGTAGGTCAGCGCTTTCACGCCCGCTTCACCGCCGATACCCAGTGGGCAACGGTACTGGTGTGGGTAAGGCATGAACTGCACTTCTGGCATCATACCGTCTACCGCTTCTTTCGGAGACAGGTTACCGGTCACGGACAGTGCACCGTGAGTCATACCGTGGTAACCACCCGAGAAGCTGATGATACCGCTACGGCCGGTGACTTTTTTCGCCAGCTTCAGCGCCGCTTCCACGGCGTCAGCACCGGATGGACCGGTGAACTGCAGGCAGTACTCTTTGCCCTGACCAGGCAGCAGAGAGAGCAGGTATTCGGAAAACGCGTCTTTCAGAGGCGTAGTCAGATCCAGAGTATGTAACGGCAAGCCGCTGGTAATGACATTTTGGATGCTTTTCAGCACATCAGGGTGGTTATGGCCAAGCGCGAGGGTGCCTGCGCCTGCTAAACAGTCAAGGTATTCTTTATTATCTGCATCGGTGATCCACACGCCTTCTGCTTTAGTGATGGCTAAAGGCAGTTTGCGCGGATAACTCCTGACGTTAGATTCAAACTCGGCCTGACGGGCCAGATAGGTTTCGTTGCTTTTGTGGGCATCTACGGTGTCAATACGGACTTTATCCGTCATCATATCACTCCTACAACCGCCGCTTCGTTATGAGCCACGATTGAATAAAAAGTTAAAAAACAGATGGGGGCCTGAAAAAAACGCCGCCAATATAGAGCCTTTTGCCACGGGGCTCAATGGTTAATTTGTTTACTGTTTTGTGACATGGGGCACAGGGGACGGAATATCCCCGTTTTGAGAAAGAAAATTATGCGTTATGACAAATAAAAACAGCCGGTTACGTGCTAACTGCCCGGAGGGTAAAATCATAAAAAAGAGTGTTGTAGATTCAACCTGTCAACGCAACACCCTTTTCAATTATCTCTTTCGGTGTTT
>NZ_JACASJ010000196.1:0-3972 GCF_013391025.1 Enterobacter sp. SECR19-1250
ATCTGAGTTAGCCGCCTGCTGTACGGGGCGGTTTTTCTTTTCCATTACGCCACCTCGCCACGTGACTCAGTGATGCGCTGATTAATCCATTCGTCAATTTCACTTTCAATAAAAGCGATAGAGCGGGAACCAATTTTAATTGCTGCGGGGAAACGTTTCTCGCTCATAAGGCGATATAACCACGCCTTACTATAGCCAGTACGCTTTTGTACTTCATGAAAACGAATTAGAGACGGTTGTGACATGTAACCCCCAGTTTAACTAATGCGCCCTTGTTAGACGCTGATAGACAACGGGTGAAGGTTACCTTTGTAGATATCACGACTTCGGAATATTCCAACACACTCCTGGAATATTCCACTTTTCATTTCTTATCGAGATCGACGCCTCGTAGCCATTTGTCGATGGTTTTTCCTGATGGAAGTTTAAGCCCGAGCGTATCAAAATCCTTATTGATTTCACTTTGACTGTTATCAAAGTGCTTTCGGGGGTTGTTTATAACATCTTCATCTTTATAACAAAGATAAAGCAATGATTTAATCAGTTTAGCCATCGACGTTAATGTTTTATTTCCAACACTTTCCGTTACGACATTTTTAATCCGGGCAGATTCATCAGCTAGGCCAAAGAGATCAATCTTCATCCCACCATTGATTAGAATATCCAACTCATCCGCCATTATAACAAAATCGTCTGATGAGAATGTCTTCGCCTCATAAAAACAAGGACCACTCACATCAAATCCTTCCGTTGAAAACCCCCACCCCTCGGTATTTTTATTCAAGTTATTTCGCGGATGTATAAGTTGAAAAATCTCAGCTTTTTTGGAGTTCTCGAACGCAGGTAATGTTAGTTCGGTATGTGGGATAGCAAACCATCCCTTAACATTATCGGCCCAGCATGGCTGATCATCCTCGGCAGTGAAGAAATAAGCATTAGAGTCCATAGATATAAGATTATATTTAGAGGAATAATGCATAGTAAAACCTTCTGGATTGTCATTTAACTCATCTAATAAATCATCAGATAGAGAGGCATAAAAATAACAAGCGCTATCTGATTTTTTGCTCTCCTCATAATGTACGCAGAGTTGTAATACGCCAATTGCTGCATAGTGCAGAAGGTCTTCAACTTCACAACCTGATTTTTTAGCGGCTTGTTGAAGGGTATAATATTCCCTCTTTGGTAATGCCATATCGCCACCTCGCGCCCCCTGATTTTGGCGGCTATGCCAGCCCGCAGAGGTGTACGGGTTTTCGGGGATCAGCCTAGACATAGCCTATTCTTTGTTCGTCTACAGAAGTCTACCCGCATTAACTATCACTGTCTATTCATCCAGTCATAAGGATTTACCAAAACGCCCGTGAACCACGTTTTCATGGTGTTCCAGCGCATCCATATAGTCGGCATACCATTGAAGCATTTCCCGGCGGCCATCGAGATATTGAGCGTGGTTGTATGTGCCTCGAATAGAGTTTTTATCGACGTGGGCGAGCTGCGTTTCAATCCATGCGGTGTTATAGCCCTGTTCGTGGAGAATGGTACTCATGGTGTGGCGGAAACCGTGGCCTGTCACTCTCCCGGCATACCCGATGCGTTTAAAAACCTGGTTAATGCTGGCTTCACTCATGGTTTTACGCGGATCATTACGCCCAGGGAATATATAGGGATAGCGGCCTGTCATTTCCCGGATACGCATGATTATGGCTTGGGCCTGTAATGACAATGGCACGATGTGTGGGCGGCGCATCTTCATTCGCTCTGCTGGGATTTCCCACACCGCAGCATCAGCATCGATTTCCTGCCACATAGCCCCACGCAGTTCGCCAGTTCTTAAACCGGTAATGATTAGCAAACGTGCTGCCAATACCACCAGCATACTGCCGGAATACCCAGAAAGAGCCTCAAAGAACGTCGGTAGCTCAGACGTATTCAGGAAAGGATAGTGCTTGGATTCATGCCCCTGCATAGCGCTAGTGAGATCTGGCGCTGGGTTGTATTCTGCCCGGCCGGTAACAATGGCATAGCGGAAGACTTCACCGCAGCGCTGCCTAACCTTCTTAGCCTTCTCCGTTGCCCCTCGCCCCTCCATTCGGCGAAGCACATTAAGCAATTCGAGCGGCTTGATTTCCGCGATTGGTTTTTTACCAATATACGGAAAAACATCTTTATTGAATGCCTCCATAATGTCTGAGGCGTACCCCTCAGACCATTTGTATAGTTTGCTGGAGTGCCATTCACAGGCAATTTCCTGAAACGTATTCCTGACATTTGCCTCTCGAGCTATCTTTTCTTCCCGTTTCGCTTCGTTGGGATCGATACCCCCAGCGATACCCCTTTTTGCCTCATCACGTTTAGCTCGCGCATCAGCAAGGGTAACATCTGGATATACTCCCAGAGCCAGCAGCTTTTCTTTGCCTGCTACACGATACTTAAGCCGCCAGTATCGTGCGCCATTTGGGTTAACCAGAAGATAAAGCCCACCACCATCAGCAAGTTTATAGGGTTTATCTTTTGGTTTAGCGGTATCAACCTGGCGGGCGTTGAGCTTCATTGGGGGTATCTCCACAAGACCTAACAGCACATACCCCCGAATGTACCCCCAGAAGCATGTAGATTTTGGGGTATGTCAGTAGACGTAAAAATACTATCAGGAGCGACACAATACAGAGTATAAGGGGTTTGAGTGAACTTTAGTAGACGTTAGAAGATGTTTGAATGGTGCCGATAATAGGAGTCGAACCTACGACCTTCGCAGACTCTAATGAATTATCTACAAAGCCTAGCTAACTGATTGATTAAACTTAGTTAATTAGACTTTTCACCAGCAACAAAAGGTATATATCAACCCTGAAACTGCCCCGACAAAATATCAGGGGTTTACATGACTTACAAGCGTGACAGATATCTGATTCTCGACCATTGCGGGGTTTACATGGTGCGAATCGTTATACCTTCCTACATGAAGCCTTACTTCAACGGTAAGCGCTACTACATGAAATCAACAGCCACCAAAGATATCAGGCAAGCAAGGCTTTTCAGGGATGCTGTAGCGGTAGAGTTCATCAAGCTAAGGGAACAGCTTAAGCCAAAACAAAACGGCTCAAAGGTTGAGCAGATAATCAATGAACTACGTGGTATCAGCAACTTTGCAAAGGAATCACCAGTGAATTACGGGGCTAATATTGAGCGCTGTCCTACACTGATACAAATACGTGACCTTTATTTGCTGCAATATAGCGATAAACGCAAACTAACAACGCTTTCAAAGATAACTAAAGCCGTTGAGTTAATTCTTTCTCACATTAAGCAACGTGATTCACAGCTTCAGGATATTAACCGAACGGCAGTAACCGGATGGCTTGACCAACTGAAAAAAGAGAAAGCAACTCAAACGCTACAAAACTATATAAGCGCACTGGCTCAACTATTCGATTTTGCAAAGAATCGCTATCACGATGCGCCTAAAGATAATCCTTTCAGAGGGCATAGGTTAGAGGCCAAAAGTTCACATGATAGCTATGAGCCTTTCCTTATTTCTGAGTTAAGCAAGGTCTTTGAGTTACTCAATGATGAGATGAAACAGGTAACCTTAATCGGCCTTTATTCAGGGATGAGATTGAATGAAATTTGTAGCCTCACCACTGATGATATTGTGACAGAGGAAAACGTAAGGTGTTTACGCATCTCAAAAGGCAAAACAAAGAATGCTGCCCGATTGGTTCCCATTCATCCTTCAATTAACGGACTTATTGACACGCTGATTCAAAACCATACGGATAAGTTTCTTTTCAGACATGCAGCGTTAACAGACAGGGCTGATGGTAAGCGCTCTACATGGCATACACAGCAATTCACCAGAGCAAAGAGAAAGGCTTTAGGCGAGAAGGAAACAGAGAGGAAGGTCTTTCACTCGTTGCGTGGCTTTGTTGAATAAATCAGATTTCGGGTAAGTCTCCCCCGTAGCGGGTT
>NZ_JACASJ010000197.1:0-3969 GCF_013391025.1 Enterobacter sp. SECR19-1250
AACCCAGACCTATGTGCCTCGTGTTTAACTGTCCAACTTTTTGGGGTCAGTACAGTCGCGGGCTATTCTCCTTATCACACGCACAGGAGAATAGCCCATGAACATCACACATATTCGCAATGCCACCCAACTGATCACGTATGCCGGTAAACGTTTTTTGATCGACCCGATGCTGGCCGCAAAAGACGCTTATCCCGGTTTCCCCGGCACGGCGCGGGCCGAGATCCGTAACCCAATGGTTGAACTGCCCGTTGACGTCAGCACGCTGCTGGACGCTGATGCGGTGATCGTCACCCACACCCATGACGATCACTGGGATCGCGCGGCGGTGGAACTGATCGCCAAAGACAAACCGATCTATGTGCAAAACGATCGTGATGCCGCGCTGCTGCGAAGCCAGGGTTTTCATAACCTGACAGTCATGACCGACGAGACCACCTTTGGTGATATCAGCATCGCGAAAACCCACGGCGGCCAGCATGGTACCGATCGCGCGTACGCGGTGCCGGAGCTGGCAGAGCGTCTGGGCGAAGCCTGCGGTGTGGTTCTGCGCCACCCCGACGAGAAAACGCTCTACATCGCGGGCGATACCGTCTGGCGTGATGCGGTGGCGGCCGATCTGCAAAAACACCAGCCGGATGTGGTGGTCCTTAATGCCGGATACGCGCATGTGATCGGTTTCGGGCCCATCATTATGGGGGAACAGGATCTGCTCAACGTTCACTTCCTGCTGCCGCAGGCAAAAATTGTGGCGGTCCATATGGAAGCCATTAACCACTGCCTGCTGAGCCGCCACGCGCTGCGGGAATACGTGGAAGCGAACCAGATCGGTGATGCGGTGAGCATTCCCCAGGACGGCGAAACCGTTATATTCTGAGCACCAAAAAGGGAAGGAGAGACAGATGCCACTTATCAACGTCGCGATTGTCGCGGTGGACGGGTTTAGCCCGTTCCACTACTCCGTTCCCTGTATTCTGTTTGGCGACGCGGTTTCCGGCGAAAAGCGCTTTAACGTGACGATCTGCGCCGAAAAACCCGGCGTTCTCACCTCAAAAGAGGGCTTTGCCCTCAACGCGACGCAGGATTTTTCAGCCATCGCGCAGGCGGATATTGTGGTGGTGCCCTACTGGCAGCACGTGCTGGATCGCCCGCCTCAGGTGCTGCTCGACAGCCTGGTGCAGGCAAGAAACAACGGCGCGGAAATCGTCGGGCTGTGTCTAGGGTCGTTTGTGCTGGCGTATGCGGGCATTCTCGACGGCAAGCGCGCGGCCACCCACTGGGAGTTTGAACATCACTTCCAGTCGCTTTTTCCGCGCGTCCAGCTTGATATCAACGCCCTCTATGTGGATGACGACAATATTATTACCTCCGCCGGGACCGCCGCCGCGCTGGACTGCTGCCTGTATATCATCCGTCAGCGCTTTGGCAGCGTGGTTGCCAACCAGATCGCCCGTCGGATGATTGTGCCGCCGCACCGCGAAGGCGGTCAGGCGCAGTTCATTGCCCAGCCGGTGCCGAAGGACACCCGCGACGCGCGGATTAACTGCCTGATCGACTACCTGCAGCAACACATTACCGAGCCGCATAATCTCGACTCGCTGGCGAAGGTGGTCTCGATGAGCCGCCGCACGCTGACCCGCCATTTTGTCAACGCCACCGGCATGACCGTGGCCGACTGGCTCACCGCCGAGCGCCTGCGGCGCAGCCAGATCTTGCTGGAAGCCGGCAATATGCCGATTGAACGCGTGGCCGAGCTGGTGGGGTTTAACTCTGCGGTGACCTGGCGACAACAGTTTAAGGCGCGTTTTGGCGTCAGCCCGACGGAGTGGCGCAAGACGTTTCGTATTCAGCCGTCTGTAGCCAGGCATGATGCGACATGAAGTAACACCGTCTTTTAGGCCGGGAGACCCGGCCTGCGGATGCTTTTAACTCACAACACCTTACTGAACAATCACGCGGCCGTTCAGCGGCTGAAGCGGACGGTTATTGCTGTGCTCAAGCGCTTGCTTAAACATCTCCAGCTGCTTTTCTGACAGGGTGACGGTGTTTTTCATCACCAGCCAGCGCAGCCCTTCGGTGCACGGTGGGGTGGTCAGCGAGCCGCTGAAGCGATAATAGTGCAGGTCAGCCGGAAACAGCGGACGAAGATCGAGGTGTTTATCAATCGAGATTTCGTGGTCCTTTTCCTTCGGAAGGCGCGCCAGCAGCGGGTTGAGTGCGCTGTTTTCCGGGCCGACCTCAAACATAACGGCAAGTACTGCGACGTCGCCCTCTTTGCTGGCATGAACAAAGTGCGCTTCCAGCGGGAAGGATTTGCCGTTGATCCGGTTTTCGCTCGGGGTATGGAAATGGTACTGGCGCAGGGTAAAGATCTGATCGTCCAGACGGAATTCATCTTCGTCGCTGGCGGTCACCTGCAGGGTATGGCCGTTGTTCACCAGCTTTTCGGCGGCGGTATGGAAATTCATCTCCAGCGGCGGCAGCGTGGCGTTATAGGCGTTACGGATATCGATGGGTGACTGGAATTTCCCGGTCTTGCAGGTGGCAAACTCGTCGCTGAGCTCGCCCCAGTTTTCCGGACCACTCTTGCCTTCATACGTCCAGTGTGGGGCAGACCCCGCAAAGACAGAGGCAGATAAGGCGAATAAGGATGCGGTCAGAATGTGTTTCATGTTGTGTCTCTCAGAATAAGAAATGCGCGTTAAAATACTGATGGCATTGTACTCTTTTCCAAAAGACCAGTCTTATATTGTGGTTATTTGCGTTAAAGAAAATGAAAGCCCCTTCTTACCCCAGCTTCTCCATCTTCGTCTCTCCCTCCGTCATTGACAGCTGATACAGCGAAAACGATCGGTGCTTCTCAATCAATGTCGCCAGCTCCGGCGAGTGGCTTGTGAGCCAGATCTGCGAGTAGCGGCTGGCCTCGGCAATCAGGCTTGCCAGCGCGGGCAGCATCTGCGGATGCAGGCTGTTTTCCGGTTCGTTGAGGGCGATAAACGCCGGTGGGCGCGGGCTTAACAGTGCCACCGCCAGGCATAAAAAGCGCAGCGTGCCGTCAGAGAACTCCGCCGGTTCCAGCGGGCGGCTTAAGCCCTCACGCTGCATCATCATGCGAAAACGTCCGCCGGTGTTGTCGCTGTAAAACACGCAGCCGGGGAAAGCCTGATCAAGAATGCGCATCAGCAGCAGTTCATCGCCAATCTCGACAATGGTCTGAAACGCCGCCGCGAGGTTGGCGCCGTCACTCGCCAGCACCGGAGAGCGGAAACCCACCTGCGGGGCTCGCATCATGGAGCCGCTTGCAACGGAAAACTCATGATAAAATCGCCAGTTACGCAGGGACTCGCGCATCTGCGACACTTCCGGGTAAAGGTGCGGTTCGCCGAGCTGGCCGAATACCGATTCGTTCTCGTACAGCGTGCCGCTGTGGGTCACTTTCTCGTGATGGACGTTATTCAGGAAAACCGCCTGATTTCTGCGCTTCATCAGCTGTGCCGACGGGCGGCGGTGCTGGCCGCTCAGCCAGAGCGACTCTTCCTTGCTCACCGGATCGAGCTGAAACTGCGAGGGATAGGGCAGCTTCTCAACAAAGCCTACCTGCAGCTCGTATTCGTAGGTTTCGGTTTCTACCGCCAGGTTCATCCCTCGCAGCTGGTCGCTGCGGGTTTTACCCGCCCAGAACACTTTCAAAATCCCGCCTTCATTCGCCAGAGCCTGAGAAAACTGCCCCTGCGCGGCGCTGTGCATCAGGTGGATCGCCTTGTAAATATTTGATTTCCCGGTGCCATTCGGGCCGAAGACAATGTTGAGCTGTTCCAGCTCCAGCGACATATCGCGAATTGAGCGGTAGTTTTGAATGTGCAGGGTGTTAATCACAGGCCGATCCCTTTTTTGCGTTATAGCCTGTATATATTTGGGTCTTCCCCGATCATGGTGGGAAGACTCAGAACGCCATATTCAGTTTTCCAT
>NZ_JACASJ010000198.1:0-3920 GCF_013391025.1 Enterobacter sp. SECR19-1250
CCTCCGCAACCACATGTTTTCACATGGTTGTTGCGTTGACCAATTGAATCTACAGATCACCATGGACTACGGTCGCGTGCGCCTGTGGGGCTCCATTGCGTTTGTGATTGGCTCTGCGCTGGTGGGGAAACTGGTCAGTATTTACGATTACCGCGCCATTCTTGCCCTGCTAAGCATCGGTATCGCCTCGATGTTGCTGGGCATGCTGCTGCGACCGTCAGTCATGCCGCAAGGCGAAAGCCGCCATCAGGAAAGCGCAGGCTGGCCCGCCTGGCGAAGCCTGGTGGCGCAAAGCTGGCGTTTTCTGGCCTGCGTCTGCCTGCTTCAGGGGGCGCACGCGGCGTATTACGGCTTCAGCGCCATTTACTGGCAGGGCGCCGGTTACTCTGCCTCTGCCGTGGGCTACCTGTGGTCGCTTGGCGTGGTGGCCGAAGTGATTATCTTTGCGCTCAGCAAGAAACTGTTTCGCCGCTTCGGCGCGCGCGACCTGCTGCTGCTCTCCGCCGTGTGTGGCGTGGCGCGGTGGGGCATTATGGGCTGGACGACCGAACTGCCCTGGCTGATCGTGGCGCAAATTCTGCACTGTGGCACCTTTACCGTCTGCCATCTGGCGGCCATGCGCTATATCGCCGCGCGTGAAGGCGGGGATGTGATTCGCTTGCAGGCGGTCTATTCTGCGGTGGCGATGGGCGGCAGCATTGCCGTGATGACGGTCTTTGCGGGCTTCCTGTATCAACATCTGGGACACGGCGTGTTCTGGGTAATGGCACTGGTCGCGCTACCGGCGATGTTTATTCGCCCGAAAGTGGCCGCGCGCACCTGACTACGATTCCAGCATGGCGCGAATATGTTCTTGTTGCTGTGCGTTCAGCGATTCCACGGCGTGGATCAGCGGCGGTGAGAACAGGGGCAGGGCGGTGGGGTAAGGAGTAATAACCAGCGCCGCTTCGCGCGGAGCCCCCTCTTTCTGAAAAGCCTGCAGCGTCAGATAACGAATATTGAGCGGCAGCAACGTTAGTTCGCGCAGCTGCTGTTCAATCACCTCTTCACAGGATTTGTCCTCTCCGGTTAATAACACCACCAGTTTTTCGTGCAGATCGGTCTCCTGCATCAGCCAGGCACCAAAAATCACCGCCACCAGACTCATCTCTTCATCAGAAAAACGCAGGCCAAACTCCACCTCCAGCTCAAACAACGCCTCCTTGGTGGTGCGTAACAGACGGGGGTAAAGGCGATGGATCTCTTCTGGCAGGCTGTTGTCGATGCCGATCTCAAACAGCGACCGGTCCAGCGCCTGTGCCAGATGAACGTAGAGCTGATCGGTCAGCCCTTGTTCATCGCTGAAGTTCATTCCTGTCTGGGCGCGAAAACGGGCAATCATCCGCACGATGGCCCGGCGCAGACGCTGATCCTGCTGATGTTTATCGAGCACCGGATCGGGCGTGCGCAGCATCATAAACAGCAGCGCGAGGAACAGTTGTTCGTCGCTGTGGGTGCCCTGCGGCACGCGGCGTTTCCAGTGACGCACAATTTCCTGCGCCGTAAAGTATTCCCCTCGCGACTGTGTCCAGTTGCGCTGAACGGGGGAAAACTGCGGCGTATTGCCCAGGTGATGCTGGATCAAACAATACTGCAAGAAGAGCTGTAAAAACTGCACGTCACGGCAGTCAAAGGGGCGCTGTAGCTTTCGGGAACAGAAGCTGATCAACGCCCGCAGATTCGTATCGTCATAAAGCGGACGCGCGATGCCCTGCTGTTTAAGCGCGGTTTTAAGCGCCGGGGTAAACTGTTGCGAAACAAAATGTGGGCACAGGCGGAGCGCCCTGCGCAGCCAGTGCAGCAGACATAAACGCTGATTCAGGACCGAGCCTTCAATCCGGTAGCTGCCGTCATGGTGCGTGACAATGTCCAGCCGGTGATAGCGCTGGATTTCATCGCGCGTCTCGGCTATATCTTGCCGTGCCATGGCGTCGTCCACGCCGTTGGTTGCGATTATGCTCTGTGCGGTGACGGCAGCATCGGGCAGGTAAAGCATCAAAAGCACCTGGCAGCGGCGCTGCGAACTGGAAAGCACAGATGGAATTTCAAGCGTTGTCATCATCTGTTGGGTATCCAGTGTGAATGTCTGGTAAGAATAGCTAAAGGATCGACGCTGAAAAGCGTACCGGCAGCCCTTTCACTCAGGATTGCTGGCGAACATCACAGAATTTTTGACGTGAGGAATTGATGCAAACAGTTAAACACAGCGCGATGGCGTTATTTTTGGCGGTTATCACTTTCACCGCCGGCGCGCATCCTCACAGTTTTATCAGTCTCAAAACCGAGCTGGTGACTGACGGAACCCAGTTGAGCGGCCTGAAAATGCGCTGGACGATGGATGAAATCACCTCGGCCGATCTCCTGTATGACGCGGGAAACGCAAAGCCAGGCGATGAGATCTGGAAAAAGCTGGCGGCGGAGGTCATGGCCAACGTGCTGGGACAGCACTACTTCACCGAGTTCTGGCATAACGGACAAAAGGTGAAGTTTATGAATCGCCCGACGGAGTACGGCATGTCGCGCGACGGTCATCAGGCGGTGCTGACGTTTGTTCTCCCGCTGGCGCATCCTCAGCCGCTGGCAGGACAGACGTATACCTTTTCCACCTTCGACCCCACCTATTACGTCGATATGAGCTATGCGAAGGAGAGTGACGTGACGCTACCGACTACCCTGCAAAAATCCTGCAAACTCGCTGTTCATACGCCAAAACCCAGCGAAGAGACGCTCAACTTCGCCGTCTCTCTGGATAAAGAGGATGCCCCTCCTGAAGATATGGAACTGGGTAAACAGTTTGCACAGCAGGTGACGTTACAATGTCAGTGATCGCCTCTTCCGCCCGCAAACCACGTCGCTGGCTTCATCTCTGGCCGCTGGCGCTCTTTTTATTGCTGGCCGTGTGCGGCGCGCTGTGGTTATGGCAGGCCTGGCCGCAGGTTATGATGAAAAGCATTCTCTGGCAGCGTGACGTTAACCAGCAGATGAGTGGGCTACTCAAGGCGGTGGCGGATAACCCAACAAAAGCAGGTGGTTCCCTGCTGGCATTCAGTTTTGTCTACGGGGTGCTGCATGCGCTGGGGCCGGGGCACGGCAAGATTGTGATCGCTACCTGGCTTGCCACGCATCCCTCGAAGCTGAAATCGAGCATCGGTCTGACGCTGGCCTCTTCGCTGCTGCAGGGCGGCGTCGCTATCGGGCTGGTAGTGGTCGTCCTCTCGCTGTTACAGCTTCCCGCTCGTCAGCTGCACCTGAGCAGTTTCTGGCTGGAGAAGGGAAGTTATGCGCTGGTGGGCGTGCTGGGGGTGATCCTCTGCTGGCGGGCGCTGAAAAAACTGCGGGTACTGCTGCAAAAGCCAACCTTCAAATCCTTTACGCCACATCATGTCCATGATGCCCACTGCGGCTGCGGACATCAGCATCTGCCTACGCAGGCGCAGTTGCAGAGCGGCGACGACTGGCGTGCGCGGGTGATGATTGTCCTTTCAATGGGGATGCGACCATGTTCAGGTGCGATCATGGTGCTGCTGTTCAGCAAAGTGATTGGCGTATTCGGCTGGGGCATGCTCTCTGCGCTGGCTATGGCGGCAGGAACGTCCCTGACCATTTCGTCACTGGCATTACTGGTTCACAGCTTCCGTCAACTGGCGGTAAAACTCAGCGGCAATAAAACGCCGGTGCTGTGGCGACAGGTTGGCTGGACGACGCTCGCGCTGGCGGGCGGGGTGATTCTGCTGGTAGCGGCGGTGACGATGTGGATGAGTGCGGTGCCGGTGGGAAGGGGATTGCGGCCGTTTTAGTAGGGTGCGGTCTGATGCCCTCACCCTGACCCTCTCCCACAGGGCTGAGGGATCCCCAGTAATATGGTCATGCCGCCATGACCA
>NZ_JACASJ010000199.1:0-3820 GCF_013391025.1 Enterobacter sp. SECR19-1250
ATCAGCAAAAGGGGATGATAAGTTTATCACCACCGACTATTTGCAACAGTGCCCTTGCGCGCGAGTTGCCGATCCTGCCTCTGGCCTCTTCGCTCCGTTTGCAGGCTTACCGCTATGACATCAAAGGGCTGGTGCTCAGTCCGTTCGGCAACGCTTCTTTTGCCGGGGTTTCCAGGGAAAAGGCTGACGAGGTGAAAAAACCATGATTATCTTCACCCTACGCCGATTTTTATTATTGCTGGTCACTTTGTTCTTCCTGACCTTTATTGGCTTCAGTCTGAGTTATTTCACCCCCCATGCGCCGTTACAGGGCGCATCGCTGTGGAACGCTTGGGTATTCTGGTTCAATGGCCTGATTCACTGGGATTTTGGTGTGTCCAGTATTAACGGCCAGTTGATCTCAGAACAACTGAAAGAGGTGTTCCCGGCAACAATGGAACTGTGCATTCTGGCATTTGGTTTTGCACTAATGGTCGGGATCCCCATCGGCATGTTGGCGGGCATAACGCGTAATAAATGGCAGGATCGTTGCATCAGCGCATTGGCTCTGATGGGCTTCTCTATTCCGGTTTTTTGGCTGGCGCTGCTGCTGACGTTGCTATTCTCACTAACCCTCGGCTGGTTACCCGTATCAGGGCGTTTTGATCTGCTTTATGAAGTAAAACCCGTAACCGGGTTTGCCATTATTGACGCCTGGATCTCCGACTCGCCCTGGCGCGATGAAATGCTGGTCAGTGCCATCCGCCATATGGTGCTTCCGGTGTTAACGCTCTCCGTGGCACCGACGACGGAAGTTATTCGTCTGATGCGTATCAGCACTATTGAGGTCTTTGATCAAAACTATGTCAAAGCGGCGGCGACTCGTGGTCTGTCACGGTTAACGATTTTACGCCGTCACGTACTGCACAACGCTCTCCCACCGGTTATCCCGCGCCTGGGGTTACAGTTTTCCACCATGCTGACGCTGGCGATGATCACCGAGATGGTCTTTAGCTGGCCAGGTCTTGGCCGTTGGCTGATTAACGCGATTCGCCAGCAGGATTACGCGGCGATTTCGGCGGGTGTGATGGTGATTGGCTCACTGGTTATCATTGTTAACGTGATCTCTGATATTTTGGGTGCTATGGCTAACCCTCTGAAACATAAGGAATGGTATGCCTTACGATAGCGTCTACAGCGAAAAGCGCCCGCCTGGTACGCTGCGCACCGCATGGCGCAATTTTTACGGCGATGCAACCGCAATGATCGGCCTGTATGGCTGTGCTGGACTGGCAATTCTGTGTATTTTTGGTGGTTGGTTCGCGCCTTATGGCATCGACCAGCAGTTTCTTGGCTACCAGCTTTTGCCGCCGTCATGGTCACGCTATGGCGAAGTCTCTTTCTTCCTCGGGACTGATGACCTGGGGCGTGATGTTTTAAGCCGCCTGCTTAGCGGTGCGGCCCCGACCGTGGGCGGTGCGTTTGTCGTCACCCTTGCCGCCACGTTGTGTGGCTTATTGCTTGGCGTGGTTGCCGGGGCAACACACGGTTTGCGCTCCGCGGTGCTGAATCACATTCTGGACACCCTGCTGTCGATCCCTTCACTGTTGCTGGCGATTATTGTGGTGGCTTGGGTATAGGAAGTATAAACCACCTTTTTGCTCCTCATCCGAAGTATCTTACCTGAAATTCCCTCACTCGTTTACCGCTCAAGCCCCAATTTTAACTGCCGGTCCAGCCTAAACCGCTCTAATAAGGTTCGATTTGGCGGTAAAATCTCTAGCCTGATAGCTCGAGAGATACAAACTGCCCCACCGCCCCGTTTAAAAGTTGGCAGTGTTGAGCAGTGTTGGATTTGGGGTCGTCAGTCAAAGAGACGACTCTGTGATGGATCGAACAGGCTGGGAGTCAGTGGCGGCGCTCGTTCTGGTGGCAGCTCACGCTGCTTGGCGGCATTCGCCTTGGCTGTTTTCTGTTTCAGATGCTTGAGAATCTGCTCAATGACCTTCGGATCTTCGATGCTGGCAATCACTTTGACGTGACCGCCGCAGTGTTCGCAGACTTCAATATCAATATTGAAGACTCGCTTGAGGCGTTGCATCCAGGTCATGGCGCGGTGGCGCTCTGCAGGACTCTTGTCACGCCAGTTAGTATCGAGACCTTCCGATTTGTCGGGCTTCTTGCCCCGCTTGGCGGGTGTTACTTGAACTCGGTGTTTGCTGTTCGGTGCAAAGACGCCGTGGAAGCGTGTGAGGTTGACTCGCGGCTTAGGTACCAACGCAGCGAGTTTGGCGATGAAGTCCAGCGGCTCGAAGATCACATGGGTGGTGCCATTGCGGTACGGAGTTTTGAGCTCGTAACGCACCTGCCCATTGGCGGTTAATGCCAGACGTTTTTCTGAAACCGCTGGCCGACTAATGTAGCGACACAAGCGCTCAAGCTTATCCCGCTGATGCGCTTCGGCCATCACACCGGCGTGTAGCGAGAAACCAGCATGGTTGGCTACTCGACTGCTTGAGTCGGCTTTATCCTCACGCCCTGGCAAGGTTTGCAGGGTGAAGACTTTGCGCCCTTGCTGGGGGCCGACGGCAATGCGATACGTAACCGAAGCACCATGTAATTGAGTCAGCGTATCGTCTTCGCCCTCTTCCAGTGTCAACCACGTATTCTCGGCATCACGCTCCAAAATCCCACGCTTTTCCATGCAGCGAGCGATGCGATGGCTGAGGGTGTGAGCGAGCGTATTCAGCTCATCGTAAGTGGGTGCCTTGACACGATGGAAGCGTTGCTTGCCATAGTCATCTTCGGCATAGACACCATCGAGAAACAGCATGTGGTAGTGGACATTGAGATTTAGCGCGGAGCCAAAGCGTTGGATAAGAGTCACTGAGCCAGTTTGTGCAGAGGCTTTGGTGTAACCGGCTTTTTTGATCAGATGAGTTGAGAGTGTACGATAGACGATACTCAAGACCTGGCCCATCAGCTGGGGATGGCGAGCCAGCAAAAAGCGTAGCTGGAAAGGAAAGCTGAGCACCCACTGGCGAATGGGCTCCTTGGGGAAGACTTCGTCTATCAGCAGCGCCGCACTCTCGGCCATCCGGCGGGCACCGCAGCTAGGGCAAAAGCCGCGTCGTTTACAGCTGAAGGCGACCAGACGCTCGTGATGACAATCCTCGCAGCGAACCCGCATGAAACCATACTCCAGACGGCCACATTGGAGGAGGTCGTTGAATTCTTGTTGGATGTAGCGAGGCAGGTGTTGACCTTGGGCTTCGAGTGAGGCTTTGAAGGCTGGGTAGTGCTGCTCAACCAGCTGGTAGAGCAGCGTCTGGTCGGGTTGGTGGCGTTCGTAACCGTTTGTTTGAGTGGGCGATTGACTCGCCGTGGCGTTCCTTGCCAGCGACATGGGTATCCTCCGCTGATACTGTGGTTATGTACAGTATCAGCGGCTTGCGTTCAGACGTCCAGTCTGGCCCTAGACATCGCTAAATGCTTAACCCGCAATAGCCCTCACGAGTTGTTATCAGCCACTACCGGTTGAGCGAGAAGGTTTTGGGTTCAGGGTGCTATTGCTCCACCAATCACAATACTGAAGCCCCAACTGTTATCAGTTGGGGCTTTTTCTTGTCTGTTTGCGGCGGTTGCGTTTTATCGGTAGTCGTCGAGCTCTGCACCATCCCACATAAGAGCTTAACGGTGCGATCTTCAACGCCATCACACAAAACTTTCTTTTTCACGCACAGTCAACTTATTGGATGTTTTATTAACAACCCAAAAGGAGATATTTAGCGGGCGGCCGGAAGGTGAATGCTAGGCATGATCTAACCCTCGGTCTCTGGCG